>NZ_JAYFER010000540.1:0-46137 GCF_055795065.1 Lyngbya sp. CCY1209 | reverse complement strand
CCCCAAAATCGACGGGTAGAAATCTACCGCCCCGGACAAGAAGTCGAAGTTTTGGACAATCCAATAGAACTTCCCGGTGACGATGTATTGCCGGGATTTGTTTTGAGATTAAGTCGGGTTTGGGGATGAGAATTAACTGGCTTTCTAGCAGAGCGATCGCACCCCGATATGCACAAAAATCAAAATTTGTCAACCCCCACCCCGATTTTTGTAAAGTTCTGTAAACCAAACTCGTGCGTCGAAAGCGATGGCAAGACGCGGGGATATGGCTAATTTTGGGAAACTCGATCCGCCTCTCGGCTGCTATTTGGAATGGCGATAACTCGAAGTGCGATCGCGCCTTTTCCTGTTTTGGCGGGGATTTTGGCTTTTGTCGCGGGGGGAAATTCTGGAGGTGCCGGGAATCGCCGGGGCGGGGTGCGATCGCCGACCGACCGATTTCAGATACACCATTGGCAGTGTGAAAATACTACCACAGCCCTCAAAGCCTGTCAACTCGTTTTTAAATAAAAGTAATTCTCAATAAAATTTGAGATTGTGAAGTTTTGTTAAACTTTTGTGTTCGTAAATTTAAAACATTTTTCTTAAAATGATTAGTTTTATTTATATTCAATGTCTTTGGAGACTCGGAAAATTTCACCACAGAGGCACAGAGGACACGGAGAGGTTATTTGTTCTTAGCAACAGGGGGGCGGGCGGATCTGATATTATCTGTTGAGGAAAGTTCCGTCTTTGGGTACTCTCCAAACAGGAAAGCCAATTGGCACCGTCCCAAATTGAGCGACCAGCGATGATCGAAGTCGAGAACTTGTGCAAGGTTTACGGAACCACCCCCGCCCTTCAGGATGTTTCATTTTCCGTGAAAGCGGGGGAAATTTTGGGATTTTTGGGGCCGAATGGGGCCGGGAAGACCACGACGCTGCGGATATTGTCCGGCTACCTGCCCGCGACTTATGGAACTGCCCGCATCGCCGGATATGAAGTGCACGAACAATCGATGGCGGTGCGGGAGCGGATCGGGTACTTGCCGGAGACGCCGCCGCTTTACCCCGACATGACCGTTGAGGGGTTCCTGCATTTTGTCGCCCGGATCAAGCGGGTGGCGGCGGGCGATCGCAAAACCCGGGTGGAGGCGGCGATGCGGCGCTGCGGCATATTGGACCGGCGAAAAAGTTTGATCCGCAAGCTGTCGAAGGGATATCGGCAGCGGGTGGGAATCGCCCAGGCGATCGTCCACGATCCCCCGGTGATCGTCCTCGACGAGCCCACGGTGGGGCTGGACCCGCGGCAGATTATCGAGGTGCGGAACCTGATCAAAAGTCTGGCGGGGGACCATACCATTATCCTCTCGACCCACATCCTGCCGGAAGTGAGCATGACCTGTTCCCAGGTAGCGATCGTCAACCGGGGGCGGATCGTGGCGACGGGAACTCCCGATAACTTGATGGAACAGTTGACTTCGGGCGGGGGGTACGAGATCGAAGTTGCCGGACCGGTAGCCGAAGATGCGGTGCGATCGCTCTCGGAGGTGCCGGGGGTGCGATCGGTGGAACTGTTGTCGGAGTCGGCGGAAGAACCGCGGCAGCGGATACAGGTCATTTGCGAATCCCAACAGGAGCCCGGTCCGGAGTTGATCGCCGCCTGCGTCGCCCAGGGATTCAAAATTTACGAGATGCGGCGCACCCGGGCGAGTTTGGAGGATGTGTTCCTGACCCTCACCGCCCAACAGGAAGCCACCCTCGCCGCCTCCCCCCCCGAGGAGGAATCCGAGACGGCGGAATCAGTTCCCGTGGCGGAAGAGACTCCCGCCGAAGAATCCGAACCCGATGAGGAGAAAGAAACAACTTGAATTCGGAACAATGCCAAGAAACCGGGTTTCTAAGATCGATTCGGGTTTTCATGGCAGATGCGGGTAGAAACCCGGTTTCTCAACCCCACCGAACACACCCCACATCCCACACCCTATAAAAAATGCTTGTAATTTTCAGCAATATCCTCGCCATTTACCGCAAAGAACTGCAAGGTTATTTTGCCTCACCCCTCGCTTACACGATCGCGGGCATTTTTTGGCTGCTGACGGGATATTTTTTCGTCGCCATCCTCCTCGGACCCGAAGGGCTCATCCAACAAGTCGCCTACCGCGATCAGTTGGGACTGACAGATCCCATCGATCTGCCCTACGAATTCCTACAGGTCTTTTTGAGATTAATGGGTACCATGTCCCTGTTCGTGCTCCCGATGCTGTCGATGGGGCTCTATGCGGAGGAACGCAAACGCGGTACCCTGGAACTGCTGGCGACTTCCCCGATTACCAACTGGGGGGTGGCGACGGGGAAATTGTTGGGCGTCCTGACATTTTATATAACAATGGTATTGCCGCTGATGGCGTTGCAGGCGATCGCCCTGAGTGTGGCGACTCCTCCCATGTCCCCGGCGATTTTACTCGTCTCCCACCTGGGGTTAATTTTACTCGCCGCCGGGGTCCTCTCCTTGGGAATGTTCATTTCTTCCCTCACCGACAGCACCCTACTTTCGGCGATTCTCACCTTCGCTGTGGTGCTATTTTTGTGGGTGATGGATCTGATCGGTAGCGTGGTGGGGGGAGTGGTCGGGTCAGCCCTGACTCACCTATCCTTAATTTCCAATTACACCAATTTGGTGCAGGGGGTTATCGATCTGAGCAGTTTGGTGCTATTCGCGAGTTATGTCATTTTGGGGGTATTTTTAACCGCCCAGTCCATCGATGCGTTCCGCTTCCAGCGTTCCTAAGCAGCCGTCCTATGAAAAAAATTGCAAACAGTTGGAAGATCTTAAAATATCTGTTTTGGCTCGGTCCGATGTTGGCGATCGCGGGATTGTCGGCGGGGGTGGTGTCGGGAGTTTGGCAACCCGTGCCCCTGGCGCTGATTATCGCCGGGGCGGTGATCATCGGTCTGTGGTTTGTGCTACAAAATTACCTGCGATCGCAAACTTCGACACCGCTTCGCGATCGCACCCGGTCCGCCGAGGCGGGCACCAACGCCCTCACCGCCACGGTGTCGGTACTGGTGATTTTGGGACTGGTCAATTTTCTCGCCGTCCGCAACCCGGTCCGCATCGATTTGACAGAAAACCAGCAATTCACCCTCGCCCCCCAGACCCAGACGATTTTGGAGAATCTGAACCAACCTGTTAAAGTTTGGATTTTCGATCGCACTCAAAACCCCGAAACCAAAGCCCTCCTCGATCGCTACCGACAACAGGCGTCCGGCAATTTCATGTACGAATTTGTCGATCCGCAGTTGCAACCGGGGGTGGCGGAACAGTTCGGCATCCGGGACTTCGGGGAAATTTATCTGGAGGCGAACGATCGCCGCCAGTCAGTCCCCGTCGAAGGGTTGGAACCCCTGACGGAAGCCAAGCTGACCAACAGCATCGAACAAATTTTCAGCGATCGCACCCCCAAAGTTTACTTCCTGCAGGGGCACGGCGAACGTCCCCTCGGCGAGGGACAGGGGGGCCTGCAAGAGGCGATCGCGAGTTTGGAGGACAAAAACTTCATCGTCGAACCCCTCAACCTGGCAGAGGCGACGGAGGTCCCGGAGGATGCGGACGCGATCGCGATCGCCGGTCCGAGGCAGGAACTCTTCGAGGGGGAAGTCGAGGCATTAACCGCATATCTCAATAACGGCGGCAGCCTGTTTTTGATGATCGACCCGGACACGGACCCCGGCTTGGATAGCTTGCTCGAAGAGTGGGGCGTGAAATTGGACGATCGGGTTGCGATCGACGCCACCGGCAGCGGCCGGTTGGTGGGTTTGGGTCCGACGGTCCCCATCGTCCGCGAATACGGCGACCATCCCATCACCCGCGATTTCGGCAATAATATTTCCATCTATCCTTCCGCACGGCCGGTGGAAACTCGCCCGGTGGAGGGGGTGACGGAGAGCCCGCTGATTTGGACGGACCCGCAAAGCTGGGCGGAAGCTAATCTGGTGGAAGGACGGTTGGAATTCGACCCCCAAGCCGATCGCCAAGGTCCCCTTTCTTTGGGGGTGGCATTGACGCGATCGGTTGCAGAAACGGACACTTCCGAAACTCCGGAAGCCACAGAAACGGAAAATCCAGAAACTCCAGAAGCCGCCGCAACGGAAACTCCGGAATCAGAAACCGCCGACGAAGGGGAAACTTCGGAAACGGAAGAAACTCCGGAAGAAGCGAAATTGGTGGTATTGGGAAATTCTCAATTTGCCACAAACGGCTGGTTCGATCAGCAACTCAACCGGGATGTGTTTATCAATTCCATCACCTGGCTGAGTACGGATCAAGAAACCCTGTCCATCGGCGTCAAACCCGCCACCAGCCGCCGCATCCTGATGACTCCCCCGCTGAGTCGCTTCCTACAGTTGATGGCGATCTTTATTTTCCCCCTGGTTGCATTTGCGATCGCCGGCTTCCTCTGGTGGCGTCGGCGGTAATTGGGGAATCGGGAATCGGGAGTCGGGAATCGGAAATGGGTTATTTTTGACTTTCCCTACACCCTACACCCTACACCCTACACCCTACACCCTACACCCTACACCCTAATTAACAATGTTCAATTTCTCGGAGGTTTGCGTATGAAATTTCAGCGTTCGACGTTAATATTGGCGATCGCCGCCATCATTCTGGCGGGGGGAGTCTACATCTTTGAAATCCGGGGAAAAGCACGACAGGAAGAAATTCAGGCGAAACAGGATCAAATCTTTGATGTCTCCAAAGATGACATCCAATCTCTGACTATCCAAACCGAAGATAAAACCCTAAAAATCGAACGGGTGGGAGAAGACGAAACCGACGCGAAATCCCCCTGGAAATTGATCGAACCCGTCCAATCTCCGGCGAACTTGGCGAGGGTGGACGGGGTGTTAAACCAACTGGTGACGAGTCAAAGTAATCCATCCGATCCCGATTCCGGAGTCCGCAGTCTGACCCTCTCCAAATCCGAGTTATCCGATTACGGCTTAGAAGACTCCAAAAACATCATAGATATCCAACTAAAGGATAACACAAAACATCGATTAATTTTGGGAACATCCGACTTCACCGGCAATTCAATTTACGCGATCGCCGATCCCCCCGAAACCTTCCCCGAACAGGTTGCAATTTTGGTCATTTCCGAGGGTGCGATCGACGCCATCAGTCCCCCCTTAGAAGAGTGGCAACTCGCCGAAGAACCGGAAGAAACCCCCGAACCGGAAGCGGAACAACCCCAAGAATCATCTCCCTCTCCGACACCAGAAACCCCTCAATAAAATTCTCTCTGTGTTCTCTGTGCCTCTGTGGTAAAATTTCCCCATGTCCGCTTATACCGAAATATATGCGATCGTCCGCCAAATCCCCCCCGGAAAAGTCGCCACCTACGGACAAATTGCGGAACTGGCAAACCTAGCCGGAAAAGCCCGCGTAGTGGGATACGCCCTGCACAAAGTCGATTGGGAAACATCCGATATCCCCTGGCATCGCGTCATCAACGCCAAAGGCGAAATTTCCCATTCCCCATTCCGGCGGGGAACCGACTATTTGCAGCGATCGCTATTGGAATCGGAAGGCATCGCATTCAACGCCGAAAACCGAATTTCCCTGAGTCGCTACCGCTGGCAATCGTAACAATAAATCGGCGATCGGTGTTGGGATGGGAGCCCCAGAGTAAGAGGCGCCCAAGCGCTACAACTGATATTAAAACCATCGCTTCCGAAAAACCAGGGGAAACAGAAAGAACCCCAAAACGACGATCGCACTGAGGATAAACGACCAGCGATCGCCCCCCCGCAACGCCCGACTCCCGGCGATACCCAGCCAAGTGTAGGTCAGCGTACCCGGAATGATACCGAAAAACGTGCCGATCGCGTAGGGTTTGAGTCCGACGGGGGTCAAACCGAAGAGAAAATTGGCGAGGTTGAAGGGAAAAATCGGGGCCAGACGCACCGCCAACACGAATTGTAGCGGATTTTTGGCGATCGCCCGGTTGAACCGAATTAACGCCCGGTGGCGCCCGAATTTCCGTTCCGCCCAGTCCCGCATCAGATAGCGGGTTATCCAAAATGCCGCGATCGCCCCCAGCGTCGCCCCCACCACGGACCCAATCGCCCCCCAGGCGAAGCCGAACGCCAACCCCCCCGCCACCGTCAGGGGGACGCCGGGAACCCCCGCCACCGTCAACAGGACGTACACCGCCACGAACCAGACGATCGCCCAATTTCCCAGACTCTCCAACTGTCCCGCCAACGCCGCCCCGGTGAAACGGCCCCGCCAGGGACTCCCGTACACCAGCCACAGGAGGGCGATCGTGGCGAGGAGGAGCCAAAACCGACGTTTTGTCAAAATTCGCCAGAGCGCGTCTCCCAGCGCCATTAAAAGGCCGCTGATGCCCGATTTCCCTCCGATGTCTCTCCTCATCTCCCGACCTCCCCGACCTGCCGTTTACGACTCGCCGGACTCGGCGATTTTTTGGTCCAACGCTTGGCGGGCGATTTTGGTGACGTAGACGGTGACGGCAACCGTCGCCACCAGTCCCACCCCGTACAGGACCCACTCGGCGGGAGTGCGCGATCGCTCCCCGGTGCCCAATGTTGCCAAACTCCCCGCCAGAGAACCGATATAGACGTACATCACCGTCCCCGGCATCATGCCAATCCAGGAGGCGAAGAAATAGTCCCCCAGGGAAACTTGAGTCAAACCGAAGGCGTAGTTGAGTAAATTGAAGGGAAAGACGGGGGACAGGCGGGTGAGCCCGACGATTTTCCACCCTTCTTTGGCAACCGCATCGTCGATGGCTTTAAACCGTTCGTTTCCCGCGATTTTTTTCGCCACCCAATCCCGGGCAAAATATCGCCCCACCAAAAAGGCGGCGGTGGCGCCCAATGTGGAGGCGATGGAAACGTAAATCGAACCCCAAACCACGCCGAACAGAAATCCGGCGCCGAGGGTGAGGATCGAACCGGGGAGAAATAAAACCGTGGCGAGAATGTAAATGGCGATCAACACTCCCGGACCCCAGGCACCCAAACTGTCGATCCAGTCCAGGGCATTTTTGAGCAGATCTTGTATTCCGAGTAATTTTCCGAGCACGATTAAAACGGCGACTCCGATCGCAATTCCGACAAATTTGATGGCTTTCGATAAGCGCATTTTGGGTTTGATTGAAGGTGAGGCTTTCATGGCAGTCAAAATTAAATTAACGAACCGCCGCAACTCGACCCGCACCCCGCCGTGCAGCCGTAGCAGTAAGCTTCGGTGTGGACGGTTTGAATGAGATCTAAGCTGCCGGCATCCAACAGTTTTTTGACGGTCAAAGTTTCCCCCTCGGGGGTTTTGGCGGGTCGGTTTTCCATTTGGTTGAAATCGCAGTCGTAGACGTTGCCCAGATAGTCGATAGACAGCTCGTTCCGACACATCAAATTTTCGACGGTATCGGAATTGTAGTTTTGTTCGAGAAATTCCAGATAGGGGCGGTGGAGGTTCTGCCGTTCCAAAAATTGTTTGGTGCGGCCGATGGGGAGATTTGTGATCGTCAACAAATTGTTAAATTCGATGTCGAATTGATCCCGCAGGTAGACTTTATAATCCTCCTCCAATTGTTCTTGTCGGGGGGGGAGTGAAAAGTTGTTGGAAGTCGGCAAAGTGGGGTTGTAGACGAGATCTAAAATCAGGTTTTCGTCCCGTCCGTAGCCGAGTTGATTGAGTTTTTGGAGGGCGGCGATCGAGTCGTTGTAAACCCCCGAACCCCTCATGCGATCGACGTTATCTTCCAAGTAACAAGGGAGGGATGCGACGATGCGGAGTTGGTGGCGGGCGCAATAGTCGGGGATCTCTTCAAATCCGGCTACGAAATAGATCGTCAAATTCGATCGCACGATGACTTCTTTATGGTGCGATCGCGCCGCCTCCACCAAGGGTTTGAAACCGAAGTTCATTTCCGGCGCGCCCCCGGTCAAATCGACGGTTTTAATTTGCGGAAATCGGCGGATCAATTCGATCAGTTGGTCGCCAATTTCGGGGGTCAACTCCTCCGTCCGCTGCGGCCCCGCTTCCACGTGACAGTGGGTGCAGGCGAGGTTGCACCGCTTCCCCAGGTTGATCTGCAAAACGGTGACGGGACGTTTGGTTAAAGGAGAGCCGATTTTTCGGTGAAAGGGTGTAATGCTGGTTTGAATCATCGTTAAAATTGCGATCGTGTATTATCATTATCAATGATTGTATCAACTTACCTCCGAAAACCTCCCGCCGTCCGAGTCGAATCGGGGAAAATCTCTTTCCCGACTTTCGCCCTCTCCCGTCTATCCAAACTCAGCCAACTGAAATTCTCCTGAGAAGAGACTGAGGAGTTGCTGATGGTTGAGGACGGGGCAGAGGGCGACGGATGTCCGGTTCTTCGACATCGACCTGAAATGCAGTTGCACCTTGTTATTGTGCGGAATCGATCGCTTGTGAGAAGCCCAAATGCGCGTTTTACATCCCGAATCAAAACCGGTTACGCTGTGGGAATTTTTGCTAGTTTTGGCAATTTTATATAATTTCATCGTCGTCCCTTTCCGCATCGCCTTTCACGGAGTCTTGCATCGTTGGTGGATTGGGTTCGATTGTCTGGCGGACTTTATTTTTATTTTCGATATATTTTTGCGATTTCGGATCGCTTACATCGACCAAGGCGAGTGTATTACCGACCGAATACAAATTTCCAGACGTTACCGAAACGGAGATTTAAAATTGAGTTTGATTTCCAGCATTCCCCTGGATTTACTCGCTCAAATTCTTTTGCCCACCTTCTCCATCATGGCCCTGGGAATGTTGAGAATTCCCCGCCTGCTGAGGCTTCCACAATTTTTTAAGATCTTCCGGCGGTGGGAAACCAATGTCAGAGTCAACCCCGCGATCGTCCGCATGAGCGAGTTGGTTTTGATCATTTTTCTAATCGATCACTGGGTCGCCTGCATCTGGTTTTTGATCGGCAGTTCGGCGTTGATGTACGGGGATTCTTGGCTGTCCAATTCCAACTTGGAATCCGCATCGATCACCACCCAATACATGAAATCATTGTACTGGTCAATCACCACCCTGACCACCGTCGGATACGGCGACATCACCCCCACCAGCAATCTGGAAATTGCCTTCACTTTGGTGGTGATGATTTTGGGGGTGTCGATGTATGCGTTTATCATCGGCAACGTCGCCTCGGTGGTCAGCAATTTGGACGCGAGTCAGACCCGATTTCGGGAGAAACTCGACCAAGTGCAGTCCTATATGCGCGATCGCAAAATTCCCCCCAAGCTGCAATCCCGAGTCCGCGACTACTATCAATATCTGTGGGAATGCCACCGAGACACGTCCTTAGATCTCGGTTTTCTCGACGAAATTCCCAACTCCCTCAAAACCGAAATTTATCTGCATCTCTATTGCGAATTGTTGGAAAAAGTTCCCCTATTTAAAGATGCCGACCCCTGTTGTATCGAAGCCTTGGTCGTCAAATTGAAACCCCGCATCCTGCCCCCCGAGGATTACATCATCCGGGAAGAACAAATCGGACATGAGATGTATTTCATCAAGCGGGGGGAGGTGCAGGCCTTTTCCGAGAAGACCGGGAAGGTCTACCGCACCATGTCCGCCGGGACATTTTTCGGCGAAATCGCCCTCCTCTACTCCAGCCGTCGCACCGCCTCGGTGAAAACCCTGACTTACTGCGAATTGTTCGTGCTTTTAAAAGAAGATTTCGACAACGTTTTGGAAAACTACCCTCGCTTTGCTGAAAAGGTCAAGGAAATTGCCGAACAGCGGTACAACTCGAAATAATATCAGATCCAGTTATTGACCAAACAGACTGCGATCGGGTGTAGGGAGGGATTAAGGGAAAGGGGGAAAGGGTGAAAGAAAATTTTCCCGATCGCTGCGGCTACGGATGTTGTGTGGTTAATGATCAGGATTTGATAGAATTACTGCAGGTTTTCTAGGGGTGGATTGCCCGGTTGGGCGTTGATATCGAAACGATTTAAAATGTACAAAACTGCGGCGGCCACAAATAGTCCGACGACCAAACCGACGACGGTCAAAAACAGAAAAGAACGGCGGATTTGTTTGACGACCCGGGGATCTTGTTCCTGAAAGTATTCGTCTTCGATTTCCGAGTCGGAGGGGGCGTTGAGATTTTCCAGGCCGTTGGGGGATTGATAGTCGCGGCGGGAGTTGGGATTATTGTCGGGAAATGGATTCATGGAGTTTCGGGATGAGTTGGTTCTGCGAGTGATTTCATTTTAGCCAATTTTTCGCCTCGGGAAATCGACCGGAAGGCCGGAATTTTTGGAAAAAAAGGCCGCGATTCCCCGAACGCGATCGCATCCGGGCCAACCGGTGATGAAGGTCCAGAGTCTCCGAATCGGTGAGTGGTTGGATGGTTCCATCATCGTCAGATTTTCCGATGCAAGCTGTGACGGCCCGACGAAATTTCCGTGAATCTGGCGATGGATTCGGGTGCGAGCGGTTGGCGTTCCGAGGCGATCGCTTCATCCCCGCAAAAAAAATCCCCCCGGTCGCGGGGAGATTCAAAAATGAATTGAGAAAAACCCGAAATCTTACTCGCCGATTTTCGGGGCGACCATCGAAACGAAGGGGCGATCGCTTTTCGCGACCGGCGTCTCCTTCACCAGGGTCGGCATGGACTGCCGCATCAACGCCGTCAGTTGAGTCGTCGTCGAGTCATACATCTGCGTCACCACCTTCGGATAGAGCCCGATCCCGATCACCGGGACCAACAAACTGGCGATTACGAACACCTCCCGAGGTTCCGCGTCCACCAACTTCTCGTGGGAGACGAGTTCCTTGTTTTCCGGGCCGTAGAGGATTTCCCGCAGCATCGACAGCAGGTAAATCGGCGTCAGGATCACGCCCACCGCGGCCAGGAACACCACCAACACCTTAAACGTGGCGTTGTAGGCGTCGCTGGTGGCGATGCCGATGAACACCATCAACTCGGCCACGAAGCCACTCATCCCCGGCAGGGCCAGGGACGCCATGCTGCAGGTTGTCCACATGGCGAAGACCTTCTTCATCTTCTGGCCGACACCGCCCATCTCGTCGAGCATCAGGGTGTGGGTGCGGTCGTAGGTGCAGCCCACCAGGAAAAACAGACTCGCCCCGATCAGGCCGTGGGAGATCATCTGCAACATCGCGCCGCTGACGCCAATTTCCGTGAACGATCCCATGCCGATGAGCACGAAACCCATGTGGGAAATCGACGAGTAGGCGATTTTCCGCTTCAGGTTCCGCTGGGCGAAAGATGTCAACGCCGCGTAAACGATGTTGATCACCCCCAAAATCACCAAAATGGGGGCGAAGGTAGCGTGGGCATCCGGCAGCATCCCCACGTTCATCCGCAGCAGGGCGTAACCCCCCATTTTCAGAAGGATGCCCGCCAGCAACATATGGGCGGGGGCGGTAGCTTCGCCGTGGGCGTCCGGCAGCCAGGTGTGGAGGGGGAAGATGGGCAACTTCACCCCGTAGGCGATCAGGAAACCGCCGTAGAGCAGCAGTTGCAGCTTGATGGGAAAATCTTTGAGGGCGATCGTCGCCATGTCGAAGGTGACGACATCGCCGTAGAAGGCCATCGTCAGGGCACCGACCAAAATGAACAGCGATCCCCCCGCCGTGTACAGGATGAATTTCGTCGCCGCGTAGAGGCGCTTTTTACCGCCCCAAATGGATAGGATCAGGTAGACCGGGACCAGTTCCAATTCCCACACCAGGAAGAACAGCAGCATATCCTGGACTGCGAACACCGCGATCTGGCCGCCGTACATCACCAGCATCAGGAAGTAGAACAGTTTCGGCTTCAACGTCACCGGCCAGGCGGCTAAAATCGCCAGGGTGGTGATGAATCCGGTCAGGATGATCAGGGGCATCGACAGACCGTCGGCCCCCAGAGACCAACTCAGGCCCACTTGGGGGACCCAGGAATAGCGCTCCACCAACTGCAGGCCGGGGGTGCCGAGTTCGTAGCCGGTGCAGAAAGCGTAAATGATGATCGCAAAGTCGATCAGCCCCACGATCAGGGCGAACCAGCGCACGGTCCGGCCGTCCTTGTCGGGGATCAGCGGGACCAGCAGCGCGGCGACAATTGGAAACAGAATAATGATTGTCAGCCAAGGAAAATTAGCCATTGTCATCTATGTGATTGTCTTGTGTCCGTTGACAAGAGCCGGTTGGCGCGGGTCGGGGGCGAAGGGCGATCGCCGGTGCGATCGCGACCCTTGCCTGTGGGGGAATTAAGCTATATCTGGGACAAAAGGGAAAAACCGATTCCCCCCCGGTTCCAGAACGACCCGCGTCGGGCGATTAGCTGATGCCGGAGAAGACGACAAATCCCAGCACCGCCACGAAGACGATCAGGGCGTAGAACTGGGCGCGGCCGTTCTCTAAGTATTTCAGGCCTTCCCCCGTCACCAGCGTCACCAAACCCGTCAGGTTGACGGCGCCATCGACCACGCGATAGTCCACCTCCATCACCTGGCGGGCGAGACGGCGAGAGCCTTTGACGAATAGGAAATCGTTGATGTCGTCGAGATACCACTTGTTGAGGGAGAACTTGTAGAGGGGTTCGATCCGTTTGGCGATCGCCGCCGGGTCGATTTTCCGGGTCAGGTACATCATCGATGCCAGGGTGATGCCGATCAGGGCGATGCCCACCGAATTCCCCCCCATGATCAGAAATTCCGTCAACTCGAACTCGGACAACTGTTCCATCACCTCGGCTGTAGACTCGCCGGGGGCGTGGACGAACATCTCGAAATAGTTGCCGAAGGGGGTGCCGACGAGTCCGATGAACACCGAGGGGACGGCGAGGGCCATCAGGGCGAACGTCATCGTCCAGGGGGACTCGTGGGGGGTGTCGCTGTGGCCGTGGCCGTGGCTGTGACCGTGGTCTTCCCCTTCGAGTTCCTCGGGATTCATGGCGCCGGGGCCGAAGGCGTAGTTCGGGCCTTCAGCTTCGGCGAGTAACGCCTTCTGAATCGTCGTGTCAGCGCCCCGGAATTGGCCCTCGAAGGTGGTGAAATACATCCGGAACATATAAAAAGCCGTCATCCCGGCGGTGAGCCAGCCCACCAGCCACAGGGCGGGGTTGGCGGCGAAGGCGCTGCCGAGAATTTCGTCCTTGGACCAGAAGCCGGCGAAGGGGGGGATGCCAGAAATCGCCAAAGTCCCGATCAGAAAGCAGGTGCTCGTGATCGGCATATATTTCCGCAGTCCGCCCATCAGCCTCATGTCCTGGGCGAGGACGGGGTCGTGTCCCACCACCCCCTCCATGCCGTGGATGACGGAACCGGAACACAGAAACAGCATCGCCTTGAAGTAGGCGTGGGTCATCAGGTGGAACAGTCCGGCGCTGTAGGCCCCCACGCCCATCGCCATCACCATGTAGCCCAGTTGGGAGATGGTGGAGTAGGCGAGGCCTTTTTTGATGTCGTTTTGGGTGATGGCAATGGTGGCGCCCAAAAAGGCCGTGAAACAGCCCGTCCAGGCGATCGTGTCCATCGCCACGGGCAGGCCCTCGAAGACGGGGTACATCCTGGCGATCAGGAAGACACCGGCGGCCACCATCGTCGCCGCGTGGATGAGGGCGGAGATGGGTGTGGGGCCTTCCATCGCGTCCGGGAGCCAGACGTGGAGGGGGAACTGGGCGGATTTGGCCACCGGGCCGAGGAAGACCAGGACGGCGAACAGAGCCGCCAGGGGACCGGCGATGGAGCCGCTCTCCACGAGCTGTTCGAGGCGATCGCCCATGAGGCCGAAGTCGAAGGTGTTGGTGGCCCAGTAGAGTCCCAACATCCCCAACAGCAGGCCGAAGTCCCCGACGCGGTTGACGATGAAGGCCTTTTGGCAGGCGTCGGCGGAGGGTTTGCGATCGTACCAGAATCCGATCAGCAGGTAGGAACACATCCCCACCAGTTCCCAAAAAATATAGACCTGGATCAGGTTCGGACAGAGTACCAGACCCAGCATGGAGGAGCTAAATAGGCTCAGATAGGCATAAAAGCGAACATATCCCGGATCGTGAGCCATGTAGCCGTCGGTGTAGACCATCACCAACAGCGCGATCGTCGTCACGATCGCCAACATGACGGCGGTGAGGTGATCCACGGTGTAGCCCATGCTGATTTTGAAGTCGCCGGCCGCCGCCCACTCGATCATGCGGGTGTAGGGTTCGTGGCCGTTGATTTGACTCCAGAGCAGGGCGAAGGACAAAACCATCGACAGGCCGAGCAGGGAAATCAAAAAAATCGCGCTTCCCTGTCTGATGCGGTTCGTGGCTTTGTTGAACGTGATCAGCCCTATGCCCACCACCATTGCCCCGATTAAGGGCAACACTGGAATCAACCCGGCATATTGATAAAGGGGTTCCATAACTGATGAGAGCTTTATACTTCTTAACAAATGAGTCAAACGATCCCAATTGTGACACAGAGTCCGGCGCTTCTGATTAAAGTTCCATCTTTTTACAGACTTTTGGCCCGCGACGGGGGGGAGAAGGGGACTCGGGAGTCGGTATTAGGGAGTCGGGAGGCGACCGGAGGCGACCCCTGGAGCTCCAGGGAGCTTCCCCCACGCCCGCACACCCTAATTGACTTTCAGGTATTCGGGGGCCTCGATCGCCCGGACGTCGCCGCCGTTTTGGTAGTCGAGCATGAACGCATTGAGCGATCGCAACAGATCTTCGCGGCCGTGGAACTGTTCGAGTCGGTTCAGAACCCGTCCGTCGTCAAACAGGATCAAGGTGGGCAGCGTTTGCAGCCGGTAGGTGCTGGCCAATTTCAAACTTTGGTCGGCATTGATCCCCACCAACTTCACCTGACCTTTCCACTGGGCCTGAAATTGTCGCAGTTGGGGGACGATGAGTTTGCACAGCCCGCACCACGGCGCCCAGAAGTGAACCAGAACGGGCGTAGAAGCCCCCAAGACCTGTTTGGAAAACTGCTGCTCGCTGACCGATAAAAGCATGATGTGATTTTATTAACGAAGAATTTTATACCTTGGGATCATGCTACCAGCCTACGTTACCCGTGACACGAATTAATAGCGGATGAGCTTTCCAAAGCAGGAGGATGAAAATGGCGACCCCGAGGTAGGCGGGGCGCAAAAATTCCCCCAGGACGAAGGTTTGTCGCCCCTGGAGGATGGCCAAAAACGGAATCACCGAAGTTCGGGCTTTGAGGCGTTCAAAGGAGTCCCCAAACCGGGCCCGCAGCCGCCGGTCGCCGTGCCAGACGCCGAACAGGTGGTGCAGCACCAAACCCACGGATGTGAGCAATGTGAACGTCGTGCCGATCCAGAGGGTGTGAGCGACGCACCAGATCACCTGTCCGACCATTTGGGGGTGGCGGGTGATGCGGATGATGCCGGTTTCGTGCAGGTGGACTTCCGGCTTGGCGATCGCGGCAATTTCGAGCAAATTGAACGTGGAGGGATACAAAAATAAAAACGAGATCGCCGAGAGCACCCAGACGATGGGTTGGATGGCCGGGATGCCCTGGATCTGCCAAAGTTGCAGGCCGTCGTAGCGGTGGTTGAAAAAGTAAATAATCAGGGCTACCGCCAGGGACAGGCTGACGAGGGCGAAGAAAATGCGGTAGAGTCGGGCGCCGAAAACCTTTTCCAGCACGGGTCTGAGGGCGGCCAGACCGCTGTGGGCGATCGCGAAACACAGTAACAACCCCGCCATAATAAAATGGCTAGGACTCAGCCATTGATAAGACATTTTGACCTCTTCACCAGATAATGAAAGTTAACTCAAATACAGATCATCCCGCAGTATGCTGAAAGAAAGCGATCCCCGCTTGTTCGAGGGGCTTCTTTGCAGCCGATGAGGTTAAGCACCATGTCAGATCTTCCGTTCACGCTAGATCAATTACGCATCCTCCAAGCGATCGCGAGCGAAGGAAGCTTCAAGCGAGCAGCCGATCGCCTGTACGTTTCCCAACCGGCTGTCAGCTTGCAGGTGCAGAACCTAGAGCGACAGTTGAACGTGCCCCTGTTCGACCGGGGGGGGCGCCGCGCCCAACTAACGGAGGCCGGCCACCTGCTCCTCGGCTACGGCGAGAAAGTCCTCGCCCTGTGCCAGGAAACCTGCCGCGCCTTGGAAGACCTGCAAAATCTCCGGGGGGGGACGCTGATCGTCGGGGCGTCCCAAACCACCGGCACCTACCTCCTGCCCCCCATGATCGGGATGTTCCGGGCGAAATACCCGGACGTGGCCGTGCAACTCCACGTCCACTCCACCCGGCGCACCGCCTGGAGTGTGGTCAACGGACAGCTCGACCTGGCGATCGTCGGCGGTGAAGTCTCCTCGGAACTGGCCGGGTCCTTGGAGGTGCTCCCCTACGCTGAAGACGAACTGGCTTTGATCGTGGCGGTTTCCCATCCCCTCGCCGGGCGGGAGGTGATCGAACACGAGGATCTCTACGAGTTGCAGTTCATCAGCCTCGACGCCCAATCCACCATCCGCAAGGTGATCGACCAGGTACTCGGCCGCTCCGGGATCGACACCACCCGCCTCAAAATCGAGATGGAACTGAGTTCCATCGAAGCCATCAAGAACGCCGTCCAGTCGGGGTTGGGGGTGGCTTTCGTCTCCACCTCGGCGATCGAGAAGGAGTTGGCGATGGAAGTGCTGCGGACTCCCAAAATTGACCGGGTGACGATCAAGCGGATGCTCTCGGTCATCTACAACCCCAACCGCTACCGGTCGAAGGCGGCCGAAGCCTTTATGGAAGAGATTTTACCTCACTTCGCCAATCCGAAACCAGAGGCCCTCCCCGTGGAGATCGAGGCTTCGGAAGTCGGCGACCCCGCCTCAGAAGAGGTTCCCCTGTAGTCGGAATAGCCGTTCGACCTCTGTCCCCTATCGACGATTTTGTTTCCAACTCATGTCAGACGTTCCATTCACCTTAGATCAACTGCGAATTCTCAAGGCCATCGCCGCCGAGGGAAGTTTCAAACGGGCCGCGGACAGCCTCTATGTCTCCCAACCCGCCATCAGCCTGCAGGTCCAAAATTTGGAGCGACAACTCGACGTCCCCCTGTTCGATCGCGGCGGGAGGCGGGCCACCCTCACCGAGGCCGGACACCTGCTGCTGAGTTACGGCGAAAAGATCCTGTCCCTGTGCCAGGAAACCTGTCGGGCGATCGAAGATCTGCAAAACCTCCAGGGGGGGACGCTGATCGTCGGGGCTTCCCAAACCACGGGAACTTATTTGATGCCGCGCATGATCGGTCGGTTCCGGCAAAAGTATCCCGATGTCGCCGTGCAACTCCACGTCCACTCCACCCGCCGCACCGCCTGGAGCGTTGCCAACGGCCAGATCGACCTGGCCCTGATCGGGGGCGAGCTCCCGCCGGAACTGCAAGATTCTTTGACGGTGGAACCCTACATCGAAGACGAATTGGCTTTGATCTTGCCCAAATTTCACCCCCTGGCCGGCCGGGAGCAAATCGACCGGGAAGACCTCTACCAATTGCAGTTCATCGCCCTTGACTCCCAGTCCACCATCCGCAAGGTGATCGACCAAGTTCTGAGTCGCTACGATATCGATCCGCGGCGGTTGAAAATCGAAATGGAACTCAACTCGATCGAGGCGATCAAAAATACCGTGCAGTCCGGACTCGGGGCGGCGTTCGTCTCCACTTCGGCGATCGAAAAAGAACTCCAGATGGGGATGCTCCACCGGGCTAGAATTGAAGGGATGACGGTGAAGCGGATGTTGTCGGTGATCGTCAATCCCAACCGCTATCAATCCAAGGCGGCCGAAGCCTTCAGTCGCGACATTTTGCCCCGCTTTTCCAGTGCGGATGTCGGGCGGCATTCCGAAAATCCCAACCCGACGGCATCGGATCATTCCTTGCTGCCGACCCACCCATCCCCGGAGTCCTAGACGGTGCCCCGTCGGGTTTGTCGGTCAGAGAATCCCCACAAATGGATTTTGGCGATCGCTATTTTTGGATAAAATTCGGACAGCGCGATATCAAATCTTGCAACAAAAGACGGCAGACAAACTAGAGTTGGCTGGCAGAGCGGGGAGTGTCAAAAACGGCCTTTGAGATCCACTGACCCTATTCCCAAGTCGGATGAAAATTTACTGCACCCGCCCAAATTGTCCCCGGCCCGACAATTCCTACGCCGATCTCGACGATCGCACAACCTTGAAGACGGTCCAACAAAAATACTGTAGCGCCTGCGGGATGCCGCTGATTTTGGACGGGCGCTACCTGTGCGATCGCCTGCTGGGGCGGGGTGGCTTCGGAGCGGCATTTTTGGCCTGCGATCGCCGGTCGCCCACGATGCGGGCCTGCGTGGTGAAGCAGTTTCTCCCCGCCGGGGACCTCGACCCCCAACAACTGGCCACCGCCCAGGGGTTATTTGAACGGGAAGCCCTGGTCCTCGACCGCCTCGGCCACCAACATCCCCTCCTCCCCGACCTGCTGGCCTATTTTCCCCTGGAAGCCCCGGGCTGGCAATCTTCGATCCCCCAACAGTTTTTTTACATTGTCCAGGAATACATCGACGGCCGGGATCTGGAGGCGGAATTGGTCGATCGCGGGCCGTTTTCGGAAGCCGAAGTGGTGGAAGTCCTCGCAGAAATTCTCAAAATTCTGGAGTTCGTCCACGGCCAGGACGTGATCCACCGGGATATCAAACCCTCCAATATCATGCGCGATCGCTCCGGGAGGCTGCACCTGCTCGATTTCGGGGCGGTGAAAGAAGTCACCCAGGCTCCGGGGGGGCGATCGACGGGGATCTATTCGGCTGGGTTCGCCCCCCCCGAACAGATGCGGGGCCGCAGCGTCTACCCCTCGACGGACTTATACGCCCTCGCCGTCACCGCCGTCATGCTATTGACGGGAAAAAACCCCGAGGATCTGTTCGACAGCTACAGCGACACCTGGACTTGGAAAGACCAAGTTTCGATTTCCGACTCCCTGGCCCGAATCCTGGATCGGATGTTGCAGCCGACTCCGAGCGATCGCTTCGGTTCGGCTGCGGAAGTTTTGAGCGTCCTCTCCCCGAAAACGCCCCGTCCGGCCCCGCCCCCGCCCCCGACCCGACCTCCGACATCCGTCCGGCCCCCCCGGGCGGCGACCCAAGTGCAGCAGCAGACCACCCTGCGACGGCCGTTTTCGACTTTAGAAATTCTGAGCGGGGCAGCATTTGCCGGGTTTGAAGGGGGGTTGTTGGCGATCGCCCTCAGCACGATATTTGATTCGATCGCCCTCAGCGTTCTCGTCGGCGCGATCGCTTTGGGGGGATTGATCTATGCCCAACGGCAGCGGTGGATCGAACGGTTCGACCTGTTAATTATCGCCGGCGTTTCCTTCGCGATCGTCTTTTGGATCGCCACGACTCTAGCCGGCGTTCGTGTCGAAATCGCGATCGCCGTCCCCCTGTTCGCCGGTTTGGTGGGAGTCGCAATCACGGCCCTATTTCGATTGATCTACGCCACCCTCCGCCGCCTGCTTTAAACTGGGGTTGGAATTTGGGAAGTTTGTTGCAGCAAGTTCTGCGACGGGTGGAAAAAGCTTTCGTGTCCATGTGGAAAAACAGTCACGGTTTCCCCCGGTTCAAAAAACCCGGAAGGATGCGATCGCTATTGTTCCCCCAACGATGAGGGAAACCAAATAGTCGCGGCTCCCTGGCATTCGCCCTCTCCCGATTTTTATGATGCCACGATCGCCAACCGCTTCAAGGCTGCGATCGCGTGATACCGCACCCCCGGATCGAGATCTTCGACGAGCACTTCCAAAACGCCGACGGCCCTGACGTCCCCCAACTGCCCCAAAGCGTGGGCGAGGGATTGTTTGAGGACGGCGTTGGCTCCGGCGGGATGTCCCGACGCGAAGAAGTCCGCCAGCAAGTCGCCCGCCTGCTTTTTCAAATTCGGGGTTTCCACCCGCCCCACGACTCGAATGGTTTCCAAAATCGCCCTGTCGTCCAAATGGGGGAGGGATTCTCGGAGACAGTCCAGGGCCGGGGCCATTTCCATCCAGGCGAGGCAGCGGACGATCGCAATCTGGAGGGGAACTGGGGTGAACTGCGACCGCAACACCTCCGACAGAACCGCGATCGCATTGTCCGTCCGATATCGCCCGATCGCGATCGCCGTCTGTTTGCAAACGTCCCCGTTCACATCGTAGAGCAGGGGTTTCAGGCGATCAACCACGAATTCCGGATCGCGGACCTGTCCGGCCCGCAATCCCAAGCCGACGGCCGCTTCCTTCCGCACCGCCGCTGTATAATCCCCGAGGGCGTCAATCAATACGGCGAAAATCCGGGGGTCTCGGAAGCTGGCCAAGGCTTCGATCGCGATCGCCCGGATTCGCTCATCGGCATCTTTCGCCACGCCGAGGAGGGGTTCGACCGCGGCCTTTTGGCGAATTTGGGCCAGGGCGCGGACGGCGAAAAGGCGCTTTTCCGAGTCTTCCAGGAGGGTGCAGAGTCCCTCTACGGCCGACGCCCCCAAGTGAGCCAGGGCGCTGGCCGCAATCTCGCGGAGTTCTTCGTCTTCGCTATTGTCGAGCAATTCCAGCAAACTCGCGATCGCCTCCGGGGTGTCGAAATCGCCGAGAATCCGCCCCGCAAACCAGCGATATTCGAGATCCGCATCTTCATCCCGGATAATGTCCGTCAGAGGGAGGTAAGAGCGCGCGCCGAGTTTGGGCAACAGTTTCGCCACGTCCCAGCGGGCCTGAAAATCCCCCCCTTCCAAAACCGTCAAAGCTAAAGCGATCGCCCGTTCGACGGCCTCCGGGTGCGAGGGGGCATCGATCGAAAATTGTTGTAGCGCATCAATGGCATCCGCCCAATCTCTCCGACGGGTGGCGACGGTTGCCCGTTCCAAAAGTTGATTGATCATCGTTATCGTTGAACTTGTTATTGGGGTGACATCATCAGTGGGGGAGAATCGGGGCCGGACGACAACCGGACAAAATATCATTCAATTGCACCACATCGCCGATCACCGCGATCGCCGGGGCTTCAAATTGCGCCCGTTCCACCTGTTCGGCGATGGTTTCCAGGGTGCCGCGCAACTCCTCCTGGTCGGGGCGGGTCCCCCAGCGGATCAGGGCGATGGGCGTCTCCCCGCCGAGTCCCCCGAACCGCAGCGCCGCGACAATATTGGGCAAATTCTGGACGCCCATGTAAATGACGATGGTTTCCGAACCTTGCGCGATCGCTTTCCAGTTCACCTCCGGGCGGTACTTGCCCGTCGCTTCGTGTCCGGTGACGAAGGTGACGGAGGAACTGTAATTCCGGTGCGTCAGGGGAATTCCCGCGTAGGCGGGGGCCGCGATACCGGAGGTGATGCCGGGGACGACTTCCACCGGCACTCCCGCCGCCACCAGGGCCTCCATCTCCTCGCCCCCGCGACCGAACACGAACGGATCGCCGCCCTTCAAGCGGACGACCACGGCGTTAGTTTGCGCTTTTTCAATTAATAATTGGGTCGTTTCTGCCTGGGGAAGGGAATGGCGACCCGGCCGTTTTCCGGCGTGAATTTTTTCCGCCTGGGGGCCGATCATTTCTAAAATTTGGGGGCTGACGAGGGCATCGTAAATCACCACGTCCGCCGATTCGATCAGCACTTTTCCTTTCAATGTCAGCAAACCTGGATCGCCGGGACCCGCGCCAACTAAATAAACTTTACCGATACATCGACTCTGATTCATTTCACATTTCGGGGAAATTGAGGGGGAAAAATTCATGGCTTCATGACTTGTAAAATTGCGCTCCGACCGCCATTTCTTCGGCGACCGAAAAGGATATTTTATCCCGGTCGATATCGCTTCAGTTTGCGGAAATTGGAAGCGGTTCGGCAGGAAAATTTCCGCCTCCGTCAACTTTAACTATATTCGTAGTTTCGGGCATTTTCGTAGTCTCGAATACCAAAATTGACCTCTCATGCCATTTTTGAATATATGATATGCAATTTTATCAAAACAGGTCATTTTATGTATCTTCAATTACAAATCTTCCCGATGCCTGACCCTAACCTACAAAGCATGAGCTTGTTAAACCGGCCGGTGAGCGAGCCCCGTCAACCCGATCTACATCCACCACCCATGACTGTCGCCTCTGAATCTAAAGTCAAACTCAACAAAATCGAAAAAGCGAAGGCCGAAAAAGATGGACTAGCCGTCAAGGACGAGTTGGAGCACTTTGCCCGCATCGGCTGGGAAGCGATGGACAAGACCGATTTGGAGTTGCGTCTGAAATGGCTCGGCATTTTCTTCCGCCCCGTCACGCCCGGTCAATTCATGTTGCGGCTGCGGATGCCCAACGGCCACCTCGACAGCGACAAAATGCGGGTTTTGGCCGAAATCGTGCAGCGCTACGGAGATGACGGCAGCGCCGACATTACCACCCGGCAAAACATCCAACTGCGGGGTATCCGCCTCGAAGACATCCCTGACATTTTCCGCCGGTTGAAGGCGGTGGGTTTGACCACCATGCAATCGGGATTCGATAACGTCCGCAACCTGACGGGTTCTCCGGTGGCGGGTATCGACCCGGAGGAACTGTTCGACACCCGGGAACTGTTGCAAAAGTTGCAAGACGCGATCACCAATAACGGCGAGGGCAACTCCACCTTTAGCAACCTGCCCCGCAAGTTCAACATTGCGATCGAAGGGGGACGGGATAATTCCGTCCACGCCGAAATCAACGATATCGCCTTCGTCCCCGCCTACCGGGAGGGGGAATTGGGGTTCAACGTCCTCGTCGGCGGTTATCTATCGGCCCAACGTCAGGTCGAGGCCGTCCCCATGGATGTCTGGGTTCCGCCGAATGAGGATGTCATCCGCCTATCCCTGGCGATTCTAACAGTTTACACCGAAAACGGTCTGGCGGAAGGGCTGCGGGAAAGTCGCCAGCGGGCCCGGCTGATGTGGCTGATCGACAAGTGGGGGATCGATCGCTTCCGGGCCGAAGTGGAACAGGAATTCGGGGCCGAACTCCAAACCGCCGCCCCGGAAGATGAAATGACCCAGGATAAAAAAGATTATCTCGGCGTTCACCCCCAGAAGCAAGCCGGGTACAGTTTCGTGGGACTGCACGTCCCCGTTGGGCGGCTCTCGGCGGAGACAATGTTCGAGTTGGCGCGGCTGGCGGAGGTTTACGGCAATGGCGAGATCCGCGCCACCGTGGAGCAGAATATGATCATCCCCCACATCGCCGATGACAAGTTGGAGGCGTTTCTGGCCGAACCGCTGCTGGAGGAGTTTTCCGTCGCCCCCGCACCCCTGACGCGATCGCTCGTCTCCTGCACCGGAAGCCGCTACTGCAATTTCGCCCTGATCGAAACCAAACAGCGGGCCCTGGAATTGGCCCGGGAACTGGATGCCGAGTTGGACATCCCCTCCCGCGTCCGGGTGCACTGGACCGGATGCCCCAATTCCTGCGGACAGCCCCAGGTCGCCGATATCGGCCTGATCGGGACGAAGGCCCGCAAGGACGGCCAGGTGGTCGAGGGAGTCGATATTTACACCGGTGGCACAGTCGGCCATGAAGCCCGGTTGGGCACGCGCCTCGAAAAGGCTGTCCCCTGCGACGATCTCAAATCCGTGATGTGGAACCTGTTGATCGAAAAGTTCGGCGCGAGCCCCAAGGAAACCGTCTGATCGGCTTCCCCTTCTATCTGTCGGTCTGATTCAACACTGCATACGTTAAGGAGTCTTTAGCAACAATGGATTACGCGGCACCTCCCGAACTGGCGGCGACGATGATCGCGGCAGGCGAGTCCAAAACCCGCCTCTCGATCAAAGATATGGTGATCCGGGGTTTTTACTCCGGCGGTTTGCTGTCGATGGCGACCACGATGGCTGTGACGATGATGGTGCAGACCAAAATTCCGATTTTGGGTGCGATCATCTTCCCCTGGGGGTTCGTTTCGATCGTCATGTTCGGCATGGAGTTGGTGACGGGAAATTTCGCCCTGATGACCGCCGCGATGTTGGCCGGCCGGGTGCGGTTTTCGATGGCGTTGCGAAATTGGCTGTGGGTGTATTTTGCCAATTTCCTCGGCTGTCTCATCGTCGGCGGTTTGATCGCCTATTCCCTCACCGACGCGGGGACGATCGCCCCCAATGCCGTCGGCGAGAAAATTATGGCGATCGCTGTATCTAAATCCGTCGCCGTCCGGGAAATGGGCGCTAACGGCTTCCTGTTATTTATCGTCCGGGCCATCCTCTGCAACTGGCTGGTTTGCCTCGCCGTGATGTTCGGTTTGGTGAGCAAGTCGGTCCCCGGCAAGATCCTGGGCTGCTGGCTGCCGATTATGGCCTTCGTCGCCCTCGGACTCGAACACATCGTGGTCAATATGTTCTTCATCACCGTGGGCATGATGCTCGGCGCCCCCATCACCGGGGTGGATATGGTGCTGTGGGATTTCATCCCCGTCACCATCGGCAACCTGATCGGCGGCGGATTCTTCGTGGGGACGCTCATTTACTTCACCCACGCCCAAAAACAGCCGTCGCCACCTCAAAAACTTGAGGATATCGTCACCCGGACTCCGGTTCGCCGCTAAATGCCAACGTTGTTGCGCTTTAGCGCCTCTCAATGGGGGTCTAAAGCCGGACAACGGGTTTTTTAACTGAGATTTAGCAACAATTCGGGTTTTTCAAGATAGGCGGGGGTATTGGTTTGGCTCTCATCCATCCGCGTGGACAGGTTTTGAGAGCTAGACCAGGCGAGGAAGAAGCCCACAGCTATCAGCATCCCCCAAAATAGGGAATTGTTGTCGAGGTTTTTCGTCACCAGCCCATTTTGGGAAAAGGAGAAAACCTGTACCGGGCGGGGTTTGGGATTGAGCCTCACCCAGGTTCCCTCGATCGCGATCAGCCGCAGTTTGGCGAGTTGGGATAGGGAAGCGTTGATTTCCGCCCAACTCGCGGCTTTTTCCAGATATTCCCCCGTCCAAATCCGAAAGCTTTCTAAGTCCAGTTTGATGGCGCGATCGCCCCGGCTGACGTGCGCTCGAATCCACTCGTAGAGGAGGCTGGCGCAGGGGGACAATTTCGCTTTGAGCATCGATGATTACCTCCATCGGTCGATTTACAGACTCGGCGATCGCAATTCCGAAAATTTGTTTTGTGTATCATGATATACCCAATTTATTTTCTGTATTGCAAAATACACAATTTGTAAATGAATGGCGATCGGCCGACTGACATCTCGCCCCAACGGAAGAGATATCAGCACTTTCAACCCCCATCTGTTTGTGGATGGCGGACCCTGTACTGACCCGTATTATAGTCTTAAATAAAAGTAAAATTCAATATCGATTGACAAAAATCAATGCAACTGCCAGCCCGAGGGGCCGGGTCTTAAGAACCCAGCCCCGGCCCGTCAGTTCATATACGGCGATCGGCTTTCGGTCAACCGTCCGCCGTTGGGAGGTTTCGGGATTTTCGGATGTCCGGACTCTCCGTCGGGTTCTATCCTTTTTCCTGCATCGGATTGGCGACATAGCGGAAGTCGGAGTCGGAATTCCACGGCCCGCGCTGGTCTTTGCCGTCGCTCGACAAATTGTAGTAAATATCCACGGTTTCATCGGGCTGGATATTCCCGAAGAACGGGTCGGTCAATTTCCCCAGAGATTCCAGGGCTTTCATAAACATTTTGGTGTGGGACACTTCCCGGGTCAGCAGGTGAACCAGGGTTTGCTTCGACCCATCGTCGGGCGCTATTTTAATCAAATCTTCGTAAGTTTGCCGCGCCCCCGCTTCGGCGGCGATATCGGCGCGTAAATCCCGCACCACGTCGCCCCCTTCGTTCAGGTAGGCGGCGGTCCAGTTTTGTCCGTTGGAGTCCAAGAAATGGGGACCCTTTCCGCGCACGGCGAACAGCGTACTCTTGTAGGCTTCGTCCTGTTTGGGGGACTTGTCGGTATGCTGTTCGATGAGTTTGCCGATCATTTCCAGGTGGCCGAACTCTTCCACGGCAATATCTTGCAGCATATCTTTGATGCCGGGATGCTCGACGTGGAACGACTGCACCCAGTATTGCAGGGCGGCGGAGAGTTCTCCGGTGGCACCGCCGAATTGTTCCAGCAGCAGTTGGGCGAACCGGGGATTCGGAGCGTCGATACTAACGGGTTTTTCGATGAGTTCTTTTTTGTGAAAAAACATGGGCGATATTATTTTTCGAGCGTCAGTCTCACTAAGCTCCAGTGTAGAAATGCGATCGCCCCGTTTCCTCCGTCAAAAGTTGGAAGCGATCGCCCTCCGGATGGCTGAATTGTCATTCCGAGTTATTTCTCCTCGTTTGATCGGCCCTCTCCACCGCAGTCGGCCACTTCTTGCCTCGAGGATGGGTCGTTTCGATGATATCCGAAAGAATCCCAAATAACTCATCCAAATCTCCGATAAAATGTTCTCCCGCTTCAATATCCACTCGTTTTTCAACCAACCTCAAAAATTTCCAATTGCTTCCCGTCGTAATCGCGCCGTAGATGCAGGGAATTTGATTTTCCCTTCGCTCATTAAACACTTGAGCCGCCACCATCTCCGCAATACACTGGGCAATCCCCGACTTGATATTATCATTCTTGGCTTCCACCAACGCCACCACCGGAGCCGTCACCTCCAATTGTTTGGGCGAATAACTGATCAGAAAATCGCACCGACCCGCCAATCCCTTCGACTTGTCAACGCTAAAATCGATGCCCGAAAAAAAGCTGATTTGACGGTTAAAGTGTTTTCTCAGATCGACCATAATCGGCGCGATAATCAACTCCGATCGCGCCTTCTCCGTATCAATCTCCAATGCTAACGGTATATTTTCCTCCAAAATTTCCCTCAATAAAGGGCTTGGCGTGATGGGTTTGATGTCTGGAAATATTTCGACCCGCTCTCGCAGTAACAAGCCAAACTCGGACTCCAATTGTGAGAGAGTAAATTCGCCGTAAGACATCGTTGAAACCCCGCCCAAAGTATTTTTTATAGCCGATAGATGGCGATCGCTCAAAAAACTTCCGCCCCCTCAAACTGCTTCGCCTTTTGCAGGTTCGCGGATTCGCCGCAGGTGCGGGGCGTCGGGAACATTTTCCCCGGATTCGCCAATCCCTTGGTATTGAAAACCGATCGCACCCACTGCATGGTTTCCAAATCCGTCTCGTCAAACATCTGGTTCATGTAGCATTTTTTATCCTCCCCGATGCCGTGTTCCCCGGACAGACTGCCGCCAACTTTGACGCAAATCTTGAGGATTTCCCCGCCGATTTCCTCGACGGTTTCCAACGCCCCTTCCACAGAATTATCGTAAAGGATCAAAGGGTGCAAATTCCCGTCCCCCGCGTGGAAAACGTTGGCGATGCGGTAGCCGTATTTTTCACTCAACGCCTCGATTTCTTTCAAAACATAAGCCATCTGGGTGCGGGGAATCACCCCATCTTGGACGTAGTAATCGGGGCTGATGTGACCCGCCGCCGCGAACGCCGCCTTCCGGCCCTTCCACATTTTCAGGCGTTTTTCCGGGTCGCTGGCGGTGGTGATATTACGGGCGCCGTTTTGTTTGCACAGGTCCGCCACCCGCTGTTTATTCGTATCCACTTCCACTTGCAAACCGTCCAACTCCACCAACAAAATCGCCCCGGCATCGCGGGGATATAATCCGGTTTTCGCCACGTCTTCGACGGCGTTGATGCTGAGGTTGTCCATAATTTCCATACCGCCGGGGATGATTCCCGCCCCGATGATGTCGGACACCGACTGTCCGGCGGCTTCGATGGTGGGGAAGTCGGCGAGGAGGACGCAGATGGATTCCGGGGCCTTGAGGATTCGCAGGGTGATTTCCGTGGCGATGCCGAGGGTGCCTTCGGACCCGACGAATAACCCGGTCAGGTCGTATCCCGGCATTTCGGGGACGGAACCGCCCAAATCGACAATAGAACCCTCGGGGGTGACGACTTTTAAGCCGAGGACGTGGTTGGTGGTGACGCCGTATTTGAGGCAGTGGACGCCGCCGGAGTTTTCGGCGACGTTGCCGCCGATGGAACAGATGATCTGGCTGGAGGGGTCGGGGGCGTAGTAGAATCCGGAACCGCTGACGGTTTGCGTGACCCAGTTGTTGATGACGCCGGGTTGGACGACGACCCGCTGATTTTCGAGATCGACGTCGAGGATTTTCCGCATCAGGGCGGTGACGATGAGGACGCAATCTTCGACGGGGAGGGCGCCGCCGGAGAGTCCGGTTCCGGCGCCGCGGGCCACCCAGGGGATATGGTTGCGATCGCAGATTTTGACGGCTTCGGCGACTTCTTCGGTGGTGCGGGGGAGGACGACTAGGGCGGGGCGTTTGCGGTAGCTGGCGAGTCCGTCGCATTCGTAAACCAGCAATTCTTCTTTCCGCCGGACGACGCCGCGCCGCCCGACGACGGCTTCAAATTGTTTGATGATGGGTTTCCAGTTCCGGGTCTGGGTTCGCGGTTGAGTTGGCATGGGTCGTGCGATCGCTCTTCTTTAAGATTATGATATAGCGCTTGGGGGGGGTGTGGGGAGATCCGCAGATTTCGCAGATGATCGCAGATTTGAGAGAACAGGGCATTCTAATAAATTAAAAAGGAGGTCGGTTGTGGGATTTTCAACCGACCTCGATTCAAAAGATTGTGAAATTGAAGGGTGTCAGCGCGCGCCCGAACTTTTTTTGTATTCCGAAATGGACTGGTAGCAACGGTTTTCGTCGTACAGGTGGCAGCGATCGACGATTTCGGACATCATTCCCCAGGAAAAGTTGGATTCGGGGTAGAGGTATTCGCCCCAATTTTCCTGTAAGCTGGCGTAGGCTTTCCGCAGGTTGTACCAGGGGATGGCGCTGGAGATGTGGTGGGGGATGTGCACGTTGATATCGTGGCAGAGGAATTCCACCCAGCGGGGGTAGTTACAGTGGACGGTCCCGGTGAGTTGGGATTCGGCTTCGTGCCATGCCTCGGGTTCTTTGAACTGAATGTCGGGGGCGGTGTGGTGGACAATGGTGAAGGTGCTCATCCAGAAGTGATACACCAGCCAGGGCAGCAGCCAGAATTTGACGAATCCCCAAACGCCCAAAGTGGCGATTAAGGTGGGGAAGGCGATGGCGGCAAATGCGACGACCAACAGGGCGGAAAATCTCACTTGTTCCCGCTGTTTGCCCTGGAATTTTCGCCAGTCAAAGTGCAGGTTTGCCCAGTGGAGAATTGAGGCCATCCACCACATCCGACCCCGGACGAGGTGGTAGATCGATCGCATCACGGGGCCGAAGTTGTCGTATTCTTCTTTCCGCCAGGGTTCCCAGGCGTTATCGTCCCCCATTTTGTTGGTGTATTTGTGGTGTTGGTTGTGGCCGATACGCCAACTGTGGAAGGGATAAATGATGGGGAGGAAGCAGAGGTGACCGACCCAATCGTTGACCCACTTCTGGTTGGAAAATGAGCGGTGGCCGCAGTCGTGGCCGATGACGAAAAAGCCGGTGAGGGCGGTTCCGGTCCACACCCAAAAGATCGGGAGTAAAAATCCGGGGGCAAGTGCGATTCCCACGTAACCTAAAATGACCATCAAAACGTTGACGGCCACGGTCGTCCAAGCTTGGCGTCGATCTTGGACGAACACATCACGGGGGAGGGTATTTAAAATGTCCCTCAAGCGCAAGTCGGAGGGAATTGCGGATGAGGAGGAATCCTCGGGTTTTACAATTGATAATGTCATAGATAATGCGGCATGGGAAGCCCCCCGCCTGACGGTCGAGCTGGCTTCTGGGTAAGGTGCTTGTTAAACTTTCGAGGAACTCCGACGGCGGTCAACAGTTCCCGGAAATTTTTCAAACTTGACGGGTCAAAACTGCGCTTTCAACGGATCACTTTGGAATTGTTCTCCGGCTGCAAATGAACGGGAGATTTGCCGATTCAAGAAGGTAGAATCAGCCCGTCAAAAGCGTCGGTTTAGCCTTACCCTTTATAGCATACCGATGGAGTGGCGATCGCAAGTTTTAGATTTTTTTACGATTGCCCGAGGCGGGCAGAATTGGCCCCCGCAGGTTCCGAAAAAGCTGCGGTCATCCGCTGTTGCTTGAGGGTTTGCAACTGCAACAATAGGGTGTCCACCTCGGCTTGCAGGTGCAAAAATTTGACTTGCTGATCGACGTTGTAGGGGGACTTCATGTGGTCTCCCTTGAGAGATTGGGACGGGGACGAGTCCGATCGCGATCGCGGGGGGACTTCCGATTTTTGCGGGCGGGACAGGGTGGATGAATGAGTTGGCATCAGCAATTGACTGGATATCGAAACTGAACTCAACAAATCTTAACTTTATCGTAACCCAATGTTAAACGGTTTTGAAAAAAAACATCACAATTCACGAATTGACGTGACCCGATGTTGACAAAAGGAGTAAACTGAGTTAAGGGTTACTCTGCGCCACCGTTTCAACCGCCACCGGCTGCAACGGCACACTCAGCGATTAGCCCAGAGTTATTTACCACGAACACTCAACCAAGTCAAGCCACCCGAGCGAGACCTCACAAACTTTTAACATCGAAATGACCCTGACTGTCCCCCCAACTCAACGGAAACTGAACACCTGGCCCGGTTTGATCGAAGCTTATCGGGAATACCTTCCGGTCAGCGACGCGACCCCGGTCGTCACCCTCCAGGAAGGCAATACCCCCCTGATCCCGGTCCGGTCTGTCGCCGAACGGATCGGAAAACAGGTGCAGGTTTACGTCAAATACGACGGCCTCAACCCCACCGGATCGTTCAAAGACCGGGGAATGACAATGGCGATCTCCAAAGCCAAGGAAGAAGGGTCAAAAGCGGTGATTTGCGCGAGTACGGGCAACACCTCGGCGTCCGCCGCCGCCTACGCCCGCCGCGCCGGTTTGAAGGCCTTCGTGCTGATTCCCGAGGGGTACGTCGCCCTGGGCAAACTCGCCCAAGCCCTGGTCTACGGCGCGGAGGTTTTGGCGATCAAAGGCAACTTCGACGAGGCCCTGACCATCGTGCGGGATGTCTCGTCCCACTATCCCGTCACGCTGGTGAACTCCGTCAACCCCTACCGCCTCGAAGGCCAGAAAACCGGTGCCTTCGAGGTGGCCGATGCCCTGGGCGACGCCCCAGACTGGCTGTGCATCCCCGTGGGCAATGCGGGGAACATCACGGCCTACTGGATGGGATTTTGCCAGTACCACTCCCTGGGACGGTGCGATCGCCTGCCCCAAATGATGGGTTTCCAGGCCGCCGGGGCGTCCCCCCTGGTGAACGGCGCCCCCGTCGCCCACCCCGAAACCCTCGCCACGGCCATCCGCATCGGCAACCCCGCCAGTTGGAAAATGGCTGTAGCCGCCCAGGAAGCCAGCCAGGGCAGTTTCACCGCTGTCACCGACGAAGAGATCCTGGAGGCCTACCGGCTGCTGGCGTCCCAAGAGGGCGTCTTCTGCGAACCCGCCAGCGCCTCCTCTGTGGCCGGCCTGCTGAAAGTCAAAGACCAGGTTCCGGCCGGGGCAACGGTCGTCTGCGTGTTGACGGGTAACGGTTTGAAAGATCCGGGGGTGGCGATCGACCACTGCAACAACCCCTGCCAAGAAGGGATCGAGGCCAACCTGGAGGCCGTCGCCCGGGCGATGGGGTTTTGATAATTGATAATTGATAATTGATAATTGATAATTATCAATTGATTGTCTTCCCCGACTCCCGACTCCCGACTCCCGACTCCCTCAATTCGGCGGTAGGGGGGGGAGTTGGCTTTGGGGTTGAGATTCTGGGGAGTCCCGTTTCGGTGCCCCGGTTTTTCCGGCGCCTTGGGCTTTAGCCAGCAGGTCCATCGTGTCCCCGAGGGCGGTGGTGAGGCTGTTGCGGGTTTCGAGGTGGGCGGCTTTTTCGGTTTCCAGGGCTTCCGTGAGTTGCCGGAGCTGTTCCCGGGCGCGATCGCGCTCCAGGGTGACATCCACCACCCGGGCTCTCAATTCTTCGGCGGTGTGCAGTCCTTCCACCTCCCGCCGCGCCGTCACCCGAGTCACGATCTCGTTTTTGGGGAGTCCGAATTTTTCCTGTAGCCGTTCGAGTTCGGCTTTCAGTTGGGCGATGGTTTCCCGGTTGCGGCGGGCGTCCTCCCGACGCTGCTGGGCTTCGGTGTTGTAGCGTTCCCGCCACTGGTCCGCGCTCTCGATCGCCGTGTCGCGATCGCGCTGCAGTTGCCCCAACTCCTCCCGGAGCCGTTTGATTTCATCCAACCATTGCCTGACGTTTCCGGTCATATCAATTGGGTTCGCGATTTTTAAAATAGAAGACGGTTCAATTTCCGATTTTAGCGGTTCGATGGGTCAGTTCCCGTTTGGGTGGTGTCGCCCCCGTACTTGTTATAACGGAAAGTATCAACCCACCCCACCACAATAGGATAATGCTACTCGCCCGCCCCTTTAAATTTTTATCTCATCTCCACAGGGCGGTATTACACCACCTGTTCGACTGGCGAAATCTGGAGCGGCTGATTGAAGATGCCTCCGAAGGACTCGCCACCCTTTTATTTAATGTGCTTCGATTTTTGTGGGGGAGCGTGCAAACCCTGTTCCGGGGAGCGAAACTCGGACAGATTTTGCATCCCGAACGGCTGTACCGCCGGTTCGAGTGGGGTGCTGAAAAAGTCGCCGACGGAGTGGTTATACTTCTCAAAAGCCTGTGGTGGATCGGCCGCCAGATCAAAAAGCGAATTGTCCATTTCTTTTTATTCTTTACTTACCTGAACTGGACAACGATTCACCGCCTGGGAGTTTACGTTCTCCGGCATCGCTTGCCCGGTTTGTCGGCGGAAATGGCGTTCAATTCGACCCTGGCATTGGTGCCGGCAGTCCTGGCTGTTTTTGCGGCGATCGGTGCCTACGAATCCCTACAATCGACGCTGTTGGAAATGGCGAGTTTGTTGGGAGAAGTCGTCCCCGAAGAGGTGCAGAAACTGATCGGAACCACCCTGGATCAGGCGGGGACGGGCATGAGTTCCAAAGCGTTTTCCTTTAGTTTTATCATTTCGGTTTGGCTATTTTCCGGGGTGATCGGTTCGGCGATGGCGGCTTTGAATCAGATCCACCAAGTCCCCCCCAATCGCCGCCGGCCGTTTTGGAAAGCGAAACTGATCGCGATCGCCCTGACATTCGGCACGTTATTTTTATTAATTATGGCCTGTGCGGCGATATTTATCAGCGACGCAATGATGGAAATTTTGGCTCGCAAAAGCTGCATTTTGGAGACGGTGGGAAACTGTCCCCTCGACCAAATTAACACCTGTCTCTACAAGCCGCCCGTCCAAGATTGTCTGTTGCGATCGACCTTGCTCGACACCTGGAAGCGCCTCCGGTGGCCGATCACCCTCGGCATCGTCTCCACCAACTTCGCCCTCATTTACCGCTACGGCCCGAGTTTCCGAAAACCCAACACCCCATTAATTCCCGGTGCGATTCTCGCCGCCATTTTTTGGGCGTTAATTTCCAATTTATTTCGATGGTACGTCTATCAAACGGAATACTATAATATCTACGGGGCACTCGGCACGTTTATCGTTCTTTTGTTGTGGTTGAATATCAGTTGTTTGGTGATGCTCTTCGGCGCCCAACTGAATTTCACCGTGGGAGAAGAAATCCGCCATAAAGAGGCGTTGCTACTCGCCGAACGGGTCGAAAAATCACGCTTGGGTAATTCTTGATCGCCTTTGAATTCGCCGCCAGATTTGATAACCGTAACCCAGACAATAGAATCCGTTGACGAGTACCATCAATCCCTGTCCGACGGGCGATCGCACTTGGGAAAAGATGGAAACCGTCGCGAATAATACTAAAAGAATTTCGACGAATGCCACGATCGCGCCGTATTGTCTGGGGTTCCAGTAAGAAACGGGGCTGATCAATCGGTAATTGCTCACGGGGAAAAAATGCCGGTGTGCGTCGTCGTTGTGAACGGGAAGATCGAATAAAGAATGCAGGATCAGGCTGAGACACAATAACTGGGGAATTTGCCATTCAAATTGGAACGCGATCGCCCATCCCAAAGCCGCGATGGGGATGGAATGAAACGCGGCGACGACGGTTTGCATCGGCGGAGAATAGTAAGCCTCCGACCAAATTTGACGTTCGGGCATTTTGGCGATCACCTTCGTCCACCCGTAGAAAATAAAGATGGGAATGTCGGGTACCATTGCCCCGAAAACGATCATTAAATTTGCCTCGGGTCGCCCCGAACCGGCGAGGAGGGCGAGGTTGATGATGGCGTGGCTGGGAGTATTCATGGCGATCGAGTTTATCACACAATCCGGCGGATTTTCAATCTCCCGAATGGCAGGGCCGCAAGCCACCAGCTTTCGGGGGCTAGGTTCTGTCAAATTCCTACCCATCAGAGTTGGGGGAGTTCGGCTCCGTCCGAACCGACTCTCGCAGTGCTACAAATGCCCCTCCATTATTTCGAGTTTGACAACCAACGGTGGCACTTGATAAACTAAAATTAGGCGGTACTTTTGCGACAAATAAGATATCCCAAAAATCTTAAAAAAAATCAAGATTTTATACATTTTGTAAATCTTATCATCGGTAAGCAAATATACTTACTATCGTGTGAAATGCTTTCATATCAGACAATAGAGGGTGAATTAACCCAAAAAATTGTTGGTTTTCTTGCCCGCGTCCAATATCGGCTTGGAGTATAATATGGCTGATGACAGGGTCATGGTTTTTTAACAATTAAAATTTTTGCGAACGTTCGACCGACCGGCGGCATCGAGGCGCCGGGTTTGTCGGCCCGATTGCCGTCGCGGCCGGACGGGACTTTCCATCCATTCAATCCATTTAAAATCGGGGAGAAACTTCTGATGTCACAAGCAACCATCGAGTCGATCCTGCACGAGAAGCGGCTGTTCCATCCGTCCGAGGACTTTTCCAACCGGGCTCACATCAAGAATTTGGACGAATATCGCCAATTGTACGACCGGGCAAAAACCGACCCGGAGGGATTTTGGGAAGAACTGGCCGAGACGGAATTGCACTGGTTCAAAAAGTGGGAGCGGGTGTTGGACTGGCAGCCGCCCTTCGCTCAGTGGTTCGCGGGGGGAAAAATTAACATTTCTTACAACTGCCTCGATCGCCACCTGAACGGCGATCGCAAAGACAAACCCGCCCTGATTTGGGAGGGGGAACCGGGGGATTCTCGGATTTTCACCTACGCCGAATTGCACCGGGAAGTCTGCCAGATGGCGAACGCCATCAAAGAGTTGGGGGTGAAAAAAGGCGATCGCGTCGGGATTTATATGCCCATGATTCCGTCCGCGGCGATCGCGATGTTGGCCTGCGCCCGCATCGGCGCGCCCCACACGGTGGTATTTGGTGGCTTCAGCGCCGAGGCCCTCAAAGATCGCCTGGAAGACGCGGAAGCCAAACTGGTGATTACCGCTGACGGCGGGTGGCGAAAAGATGCGATCGTCCCCCTCAAAGATCAGGTGGATAAAGCCCTGGAAGCCGGCGCCCCCGGGGTGGAAAACGTGTTGGTCGTCAAACGCACCCAACAGGAGATCTCGATGCAACCGGGGCGGGATCACTGGTGGCACGACCTGCAAACCCGAGTCTCCGCCGACTGCCCCGCCGAAGAAATGGACAGCGAGGATATGCTGTTCATCCTCTACACCAGTGGCACCACCGGCAAACCCAAGGGCGTCGTCCACACCACGGGGGGTTACAACCTCTACACCCACGTCACCAGCAAATGGATTTTCGACCTCCGGGATGATGACGTCTACTGGTGTACCGCCGATGTGGGCTGGATCACGGGCCACAGCTATATCGTCTACGGCCCCCTGTCCAACGGCGCCACGACCCTGATGTACGAGGGCGCGCCCCGGGCGTCCAACCCGGGCTGTCTGTGGGACGTGGTGCAAAAATACGGGGTGACGATCTTTTATACCGCCCCCACCGCCATCCGCGCTTTGATGAAACTGGGGGAACAGCACCCCGACGCCCGCGACCTCTCGTCCCTGCGGCTGTTGGGCACGGTGGGCGAACCCATCAACCCCGAGGCGTGGATGTGGTATCACCGCGTCATCGGCGGCGGGAAATGCCCCATCGTCGATACCTGGTGGCAGACGGAAACCGGCGGGGTGATGATTACGCCCCTCCCCGGCGCGACGCCCACCAAACCGGGGTCTTGCACCCTGCCCTTTCCCGGCATCGTCGCCGACGTGGTGGATGCGGAGGGGGAACCCGTCACGGACGAAAGTGGCGGCTATCTGGTGGTGCGGCAGCCCTGGCCGGGAATGATGCGGACGGTGTACGGCGACCCCGATCGCTTCCGTCGCACCTATTGGGAATATTTGCGCCCGCAGGATGGGAATCCCATCTATTTTGCCGGGGACGGCGCCCGCAAAGATGAGGAGGGCTATTTTTGGGTGATGGGCCGGGTCGATGACGTGATCAACGTGGCCGGACACCGCCTGGGGACGATGGAGGTGGAGTCGGCGTTGGTATCCCACCCGGCGGTTGCCGAGGCGGCGGTGGTGGGCTGTCCCCACGAAGTTAAGGGCGAGGAGATCGTGGCTTTTGTCACGCTGAAAGAGGATCTCGACGCCAGCGAGGAGTTGGAAAATGAATTGAAGCAGCACGTCGTCAACGAGATCGGTGCCCTGGCCCGCCCGAAGGAAATTCGGTTCACGGAGGAATTGCCGAAAACCCGTTCCGGCAAGATTATGCGCCGCCTGCTGCGATCGCTCGCTTCCGGCGAGGAGATTTCCGGCGACACGTCCACGCTGCAAGATCGCGGCGTGTTGGAGAAATTGCGCGGCGGGTGAAGGGTGAAGGGTGTGGGGAGTCGGGAGTCGGGAGTCGGGAGTCGGGAATTTTAGATTTTAGATTTTAGATTTTAGATTTGTTCCCACTCCTTCGCTCCCCTGCCTCCTCCGCCCGCGTTTCTCGGCATTCGTTGAAGAGAATGAAATCGCCCTTGAATTTTGGCGGATTTTAACCATTTGCCTTTTGGATTCGTTTCGGGCAACAATACAGATGAGTTGGCCGATCGCCTCTCAGTTTTTGCATTGGTGCATTGCCGAATTTGGGTCTGCAAAATGAACGAGACTACACCTTTTAAACTCTTCGGACTGCCGCCGTCTCAAGGTCGGTGGCTGTTCGTCCCCCTGGGAATTGCGGTCATGTTGTGTTTGGGGACCGTTTATTCCTGGAGTATTTTTAGAAAGCCGTTGGAACAATTGTTTGACTTGAGCGCCACCCAAAGCCTGCTGCCGTTTACAATTTTGTTGGTGACGTTCGCCGTTTTGATGCCGATCGCCGGGTTTTACCTGCGCCGGTTCGGGGTGCGGCGGGTCGTCGCCTGTGGCGGTGTGGTGATGGGAATCGGCTACATTTTGTCGGGGTTCGCCCCCAACCTGTTCGTCCTGATTTTGGCTTACGGGATTATCGCCGGGGCTGGTGTGGGCATCGCCTACGGGGTGCCGCTGGCGGTCTGCGCGAGTTGGTTCCCCGATCGCAAAGGGTTGGCCGTGGGGCTGACGGTGGTGGGATTCGGGCTGTCTCCCCTGGTGACGGCGCCGCTGGCGACCCGCCTGATTGCGGCTTACGGGGTTTTGCCGACGTTCATCATTTTGGGGGTGGTTTTTACTGTCATTGTGGCGGCGATCGCGACCCAGTTGAAATTGGCGCCCGAGGGGTGGAATCCTTCCCAACCGAATGTTAAAAAGCCGGAATTCACGACAGCAATTTCGGAAACGCCGATGCTGCGATCGCCCTCTTTTTACGGCCTGTGGCTGTGCTACACCATCGGCACGTTCGTGGGGCTCTCGGCGATCGGGATCGGTGCCCCTGTCGGCCAGGAAATTATCAAACTCGACGCCGGGACGGCGGCGATCGCGGTTTCGATTTTCGCCATTTTTAACGGCGTCGGACGGCCGCTATTCGGGTGGCTGACCGATCGCTTGAAGCCGAAAGGGGCGGCGATGGTTTCCTACGTCGCGATCTTGATCGGCTCGATTTTGATGTTGAATGCCTCCGAAGGTCAAGTCCTGACTTACATGGTCGCCTTCGCCCTGTTTTGGATGTCGTTGGGCGGCTGGCTGGCGATCGCGCCCACGGCAACTTTGACGTTTTTTAAACCGGAAAATTACGCCCAGAATTACGGCATCGTCTTCACCGCCTACGGCGTGGGGGCGCTGCTGGGAACCCTGGTCGCCGGACGAATTCGCGACATTTTCGGCAGCTACACCTACGCTTTTTATCCGATGGCGGGGTTGGCGATCGTCGGGATTATTTTAGCTCAATTTATGTTGCGTCCGACCCGTTCAAAAGTTACCGAAACTGCCAGTCCATCCGAAAACGGATAGCCGAAAAATATCCCGCCCCCGGGGCGGGATACCGTCCCAAAGAGCGATCGCGAAAATCGTGTTTTCTGATACACCATAGAAATCGCGGGGCGTTTATGGTGGTCGCCGGGACAGTCAAAACGGTTTTCACCGATTGTCCGCCATAAACCCCCGACGAATCTGATTGAAACTGACGGATCTGGCGATTATGAACTCACCCGCTCTGAATGCCAACCTCGATCGTCTGAAAGCAGAATATCGCAAAAAGTTCGCCACCCAGGAGCAAATTTTCGGCCACATCCACCGGGGCGATCGCATCTTTATCGGGACGGGTTGTGGCGAACCGCAATATTTGGTTGACGCTTTGAGTCAATATGTCAAATCCCACCCCAAAGCCTTTTTTGATGCGGAAGTGTTCCAGGTGTGGACCCTGGGAGTCGCCCCCTACGCCGACGAAAAATTGAAAGACAATTTCCGCCATAATTCGTTTTTCGTCGGACACAATACCCGGGCATCTGTCAACCAAGGTTTGGCCGACTATACCCCAATTTTTCTATCGCAAATTCCCGGCATTTTCGAGCGGGGACTCGTCCCCATCGATGTCGCACTGATCCAGACTTCTCTACCGGATATGCACGGTTACATGAGTTTGGGAATTAGCGTCGATATCGTCAAAATGGCGACTGAAAAAGCCAAGTTGGTCATCGCCCAAGTCAATTCTCATATGCCCCGGGTTCACGGGGATGGATTCATTCACATCGAGGATGTGGACTTTATCATTCACCACGACGAACCGATTTTAGAATATGATGCCGGAGGCGACAGCGAAATTGCCGAGCGGACTGGAAAATATGTCGCCCGCCTCATCGGTGACGGGGATACGATTCAGGTGGGATACGGCAGCATCCCCAATGCCATCTTGTCGAATTTGAAGGACAAAAAAAATTTAGGTGTCCACACCGAATTGCTCTCCGATGGCATCGTCGATTTGATGAGAATCGGCGTAATTAATAACAGCAAAAAGACGATCAACCGGGGCAAAACGGTGGCGACGTTCTGCATGGGAAAAACATCGACCTACGACTTTATACACGATAATCCCGCTATCCAATTTAGAAGCGTTGACTATACGAATAATCCCCTGAATATCGCCCAGCACGATCGCATGGTTGCCATCAACAGTGCCCTGGAAATTGACCTGACGGGACAGGCGACGGCGGAATCCCTGGGGCGAGTTTTTTACAGCGGCATCGGCGGACAGGCGGACTTCATGCGGGGGGCCGTTTTGTCCCGCCACGGCAAAACGATTTTGACGCTACAGGCGACGGCGGAAAATGGGCAAGTGTCCCGCATCGTCCCCTTTTTGACGGAGGGTTCGGGGGTGACTTTGAACCGGGGAGATTTGCACTATGTCGTCACCGAATACGGCATCGCCTATTTGGCTGGAAAAAATATCCGGGAACGGGCGATGGCTCTGATCGCGATCGCCCACCCCAAGTTTCAGCCCTGGTTGATTGAGGAGGCGAAAAAACTGAATCTGATTTACAAAGATCAGGCGTTTATTTCAGGGGAAAAAGGGGCATATCCGGAAGAGTTGGAAACCTACAGAACCACGGAAACCGGGCTGGAAATTTTGCTGCGTCCCGTCAAAATCAGCGACGAACCTTTGTTGAAAGATTTCTTCTATTCCCTCTCCGACGAAAGCCTCTATCGGCGGTTCATGTCGGCCCGCAAAGATATGCCCCACGAACGGTTGCAGAAATTTGCGATCGTCGATTTTAGCCAGGAAATGATCGTTCTCGCCCTCCGCCAGGATGAACAAAAGGAAGAAATTTTGGGCTTGGGACAGTATGGAATTGACGAAACGAGTCACACGGCGGAAGCGGCGTTTGTCGTCCGCGACGAGTATCACAATCAGGGCATCGGGATGCAGTTGCTTTCTTACCTGACTTATTTGGCAAAAAAACGCGGTCTGCTGGGATTTACGGCGGAGGTTTTGTTTGAAAATAAACCGATGTTGCACCTATTTGAAAAGATGGGTTTCGAGTTGGACAAAAAGATTGAGGAAGGGGTTTACGAATTGAAAATGGCTTTTAAATAATATCGAATCCGCTTGTTTAACCGTCTCTCCCTCGCCCTCCCAGCAACCCGTGGGGGCAACCGTCTCGGGTTGCCCGTGGGGGGGACTCGAACTACAGATAATGCAAGGTTTTGACGGCTTCGACCATTTTTTCGACGCGATCGCGGAGGCGTTCTGATTCCAGTTTTGGGGGCATCATATCCCGCAGAAATTCGCCGCCGTATTTGAGTTTGTAGTTGAGGGGCAAGTGGTTGTCAAAGTTTTGGCCGGACATCGCCCCAAAAGCCAGGGTCCAAGCCCGGGGGACGACATCCAAATTGTAGCCACCGCCGCCCAATGCCAGCCAGGGTATCGACAATTCCGATAGTTTTTGATAGAGTTTTTCGTAGGCTCTCGTCGTTAGTGACAGTTCCGCCAGCGGATCGCTGTAGTGGGTATCGACCCCCAGTTGGGTGACGATGAGATCGGCTTGAAAGCGTTCTAATAAAGGCGGTACGATTTCGGAAAATGCCCACAGATAAGAGCGGTTCGTTGTCCCCGGCGGGAAGGGCAAATTGACGCTGTATCCGATGCCTTTTTCCCGGCCAATTTCGGCGATCGCCCCGGTTCCGGGAAATAGGGTGCGTCCGTCTTGGTGGAGGGAAATGGTCAGGACGCGATCGCTCTCATAAAAGGCTTGCTGCACGCCGTCCCCGTGGTGTACGTCGAGGTCGAGATAGGCGACTTTCAAGTTTTTTTCGACCAGCCATTGGATGGCGATCGCTGCATCGTTGAAAATGCAAAAACCGGAGGCAAAATTGGGGAAGCCGTGGTGCATTCCGCCGCCGTAGCTAAAGGCGATCTCGGCTTCTTTTTTCCACAGCAGTTCCGCCGCCTGCAACGCACCGCCCACCTTCAACGATTCCGCCTCTTTCATCCCCTCGAAAATCGGGTTGTCCGTCGTCCCCAAACCGAATTGTATGGCATCGGGAACGGCTTTCCCCCAACTCAATTGGTTCACCACCTCGATATAAACTGAGGTGTGAAATTGGGCGATTTCTTCGTCAGTGGCGACTCTGGGGGGAATCACCTCAATATTGGCAGCATCAAACGCCCCGTAGTCAGACAGCAACTCAAAAGTTTGCCGCAACCGTTGAGGCTTCAGGGGATGTCCGATGTCGGGTTGAACCGACCAGAGTTCGGGGGAGGAGAGAAAAATAACAGTTCCCATGACACCGGGGGCAACAGATTATTTCTCAGCGGAACTGCCTGATAAGTTTTTTAAATCATAATTTGCAGCATTTAGGGAAATAACCCATCGTCTTAAACGATGAAATAATTATAACATAAAACGAGGCGAAAAATACGAATTTAATCAAAAATTTAATTCCCGAGAGGTCATGCTGTGGGGGTTGGCGATTTATATTCAGATCCGCTTGTCGAACCGCCATCCCTGACCCCCGGTGGTGGCAACCGTCTCGGGTTGCCTGTCAGGGGGGAGTTCGATTTTTGAGTATTGAATCGGATGTGATATTGCGATCGATACGATCGCCCAATCATTTATCAAGATTTGCTCATATTTGAGAGCGATCGGGATCTTTTAAGGATTAACTGAGGAGGCAAAATATTTGACAAGACTCAACCAATTCGCTAATAGTTATGAAAAAGATTGCCTCGTACATCCAAGGTCGTCGCATTGCCACATGGGGTCTCAAAAATGAACGAAACCACACCATTTAAACTGTTCGGACTGCCCCCGTCTCGCGGGAGGTGGCTGTTTATCCCTCTGGGAATTACGATCATGCTGTGTTTGGGAACGGTTTATTCCTGGAGTATTTTTAGGAAGCCACTAGAAGAGTTGTTCGATCTGAATGCCACCCAAAGTTTATTGCCATTCACATTTTTGTTGGTGATGTACGCCGTCGGGATGCCCATTACCGGGTTTTATCTGCATCGCTTCGGCGTTCGGCGGGTCGCAACTTTCGGGGGTGCGGTGATGGGAATCGGCTACATTTTGTCGGGATTTGCCGTCAATTTGCCGATGTTGATTTTAACTTACGGAGTCATCGCCGGGGCGGGGGTGGGCATCGCCTACGGGGTGCCGCTGGCGGTCTGTGCGAAGTGGTTTCCGGACCGCAAAGGATTAGCCGTGGGGTTGACGGTGATCGGGTTCGGTTTATCTCCTTTAATTACGGCACCGCTGGCAACTTACCTGCTTTCGATTTACGGAGTTTTAACCACTTTCATTATTTTAGGAGTTCTTTTTACCGTCATTGTGGCGATCCTCGCCACTCAATTGAAATGGCCCCCCGAGGGGTGGACGCCTCCGATACCGAATGCAAACGCGCCCGAATTGGCGAGGGCATATGCGGAGACGCCGATGCTGCGATCGCGCTCATTTTACGGCCTGTGGCTGTGCTACGTTATCGGCACATTTGTCGGACTTTCTGCGATCGGAATCGGTTCCCCGGTCGGCCAAGAAATTATTCAACTCGAACCCGAAACGGCGGCGATCGCGGTTTCTATCTTCGCCATTTTTAACGGCCTCGGACGGCCGTTATTCGGGTGGCTGACCGACCGATTGAAGCCGAAAGGGGCGGCATTTGTCTCCTACATTTTAATCCTGATCGGCTCGATTTTAATGTTGAACGCCTCCGAAGGTCAAGTCCTCACTTACATGGTCGCCTTCGCCCTATTTTGGATGTCTCTGGGGGGCTGGCTGGCGATCGCGCCCACGACAACATTGACATTTTTCAACCCGGACAATTACGCCCAAAATTACGGCTTGGTATTCACCGCCTACGGCACCGGGGCATTACTGGGAACCCTCGTCGCCGGACAAATTCGCGACATTTTCGGCAGCTACACCTACGCCTTTTATCCGATGGCGGGGTTGGCGATCGTCGGGATTATCATCGCCCAATTTATGTTGCGTCCAGCCCGTCCCAAAGTTCCCGAAACTTTGAGTCAATCCGAAAGCGGATAATCGAAAATATCCCGTCCCGGGACGGAAAAATTGGGACAGGGGCGGGATAGCAGGATCATTATCAGCTCCGCTTATTTGACCGGATTTGCCGGGGAATATTCCTCGAACTCCCACCGCATCGGACAGGCGTGGGAGATTTCTAATACGCGATCGATTTTTGGAAAATTCAACCACAGAGGCACAGAGAACACGGAGAGTTTTTTTGTCATTCAAAAAAGTGGGGAGGGAGATGCTCCCACTGGATTGAGATGCGCCCTGATTCTGAGCTTAGAAGATGAAATTTTCGGGATTTTCTAACTCCTCGGGAGTGACATTTTCCACCATCAGCAGCGGTTGCAGTCCGCTGCCGCCGTCCGGGCCGTCGCGATCGATTTCCACCATCGTGCCGGCGTCCATTTCCGCCAGAACAACGATGCCGTCGGCGATCGCATCCTCCCCGGACAGAGAACCGCCGCCCAAAGCCTCCAAGTCCGCCGCCACGTCACCTTGGGCGACAAATTGCACCCGGGTGATTTCCGTGGCCCGTTCCTCCAGGGACAGATCCCCCGCGGCGATGGCATCGATTCGCCGGTTGCCCTCGGCGATGATGGTGGCGGCAGTCTCGGCCGTTTCGCCCAAATCCGCCGCGACTGCCTCCAAAACTGCCCGCAATTGGTTCGGATCGGCTAGATCCACGGAACCGGACCCGATCCGGCCCGCGATCGCTCAAAAAGAACCCGTCCAGAACCCGGAACGCCTCGGAGGCGGCAAAATCGTTATTTGCCCACTGGGTCAGGCCGGAGGTATCGTAGCCGAATCCGTCGAACCCTTCCAAGACATAAGAACCGCGCTCGATGACGATATTTTCCCCCTCCTGCAATTGTGCCGCCAATTGGATCACTTCGTCGATCGCCACCACCGCATCGAAAAAGGCCGTGTTGAAACTTCCCACCCCGCTCAATTCCAATTCCCCTTGGGTGAGGTCGCGGGCGGTGACGATGCGGTTGACGACGGTGTTGCGGAACCGTTCGATAAAGGCGGGGGCGAAGTCGTCGATTTCCCCCACAATCGGCAGGGCGATCGCGTGCAGTTCCCGTTCCAGAACCTCTTGCAGCCGGTCGAAGGCGACTCCCAAACCCTCGGCGGTGGTGCGGGGGTCGAAACTGCGATCGCGGATATTGGCGGTGAAGTCGCGGATTTCGATGCCCTCGTAGTCGGCATCGGCGCTGGCGGCGGCGTGGGTTATAAAACTGGAATGAACGTCTTCCACAATCCCATCGTCCACCGCAGACACCGTGATCGCGTCATTGACCGGATTGACAAATACATTCGCCCCGAATTCCCCCTCCGGAATTAATACCGTCCCCGATAGCGGCCTGTAGTCCGCCACCGGTTGGGCCTCCCCGTCCAGGCTGTAGGCCACTTCCACGCCCCCCGCCGGGGCCCGATCGCTCAAAAACAGGCTGAAAATGCCCGGAATCGCGCTCTGTTCGCTGCCGTCGCCGCCGGAGGCCACCGTCACCGTCGGCCTGTCGTCGTCGGCAATTTGGACGGCAATTTCGGCGATCGCGATCCCGTCGTAGTCGGCATCGGCACTGTCGGCGGCGTGGGTGATGAAGTCGATGCGGTATTGTCGGCCGCGATCGCGTAATTTTCCCCCGCTTCCAGGGTCAATTCGACGGTTTCCTCCCCTTCCGCCAAAAAATCACGGTTTCATCGGGGTCGATAAATACGTCGTCGAAGGTGGCGACCTCGATGGTGCCCCGGTTCGCCCCGGCGGGAATCAAAATATTGCCCGTCAGGGGTTCGTCATCGTCTCCGGGTGTCGCCGTCCTCTCCACTTCGTAATCCACCACCAGTCCCCCGGCGGGGGCGGGTTGTGTCAGCGTCAGATCGAAGGTTCCGGGAATTTCCCCCTCTTCCTGGGGGGTCACACCCGGCGCGATCGCGACCAGGGGCTCGTTGTCGGCGATCGGGGTTGTCACACTGCGGGTTCAAAAAGTCGTCCGATAATTGCGGCCCGAATTGAGGGTGACGATAACCGTTTCGTCGGGATCGTAAATCGTATCGTCGAGCACCCCCAGATCGAGGATCGCCGAAGTCTGACCCGCCGGGATCGCGATCGTACCGCCGAAGAGGGCGTGATCTTGGCCGGGAGTCGCCGTCCCGCCCACACTATAATTGACCTCGATATCCACGGGGAAGGAATTGGACAAATTGACGACAAACTGACCCGATCCGGGCCGACTTTCTTGGAGAGTTTGGCGGGGTGCGATCGTGGCCAGGGGAATGGTGAGATTGCCCAAAGTTCCGGAAACATCGCGATCGCCGTTAAAGGCAATATTGCTGTTGAAACTCAATCCCGTCCCCGCCGCCGTCGCCCCACCGAGGACAAAAATCGCCCCGCCGCCACCCTGGGCACCGCCGCCGTTGGCGGTGGCAAAGTTGTTGTTGAAACGGCTGTCAATTAAAGCCAAATTGCCGCCGGAGTTGACGAAAATCGCGCCGCCCAAACCCGCACCATTGCCACCGTCGCCGCCGATACCGCCGTTGCCGGGACTGTTGCCCGAAAACGTCGATCGCCCGTCCGTTCCGGACGCCCCCGACTGACCGAACCCGCCGAATACACCGGGAAAACCGGGCGATCGGCCCACACCGCCGTCACCCGTAGAACCCAAGCAGTATCGATCCCCCATTATCCCCCTTGCCAAGGGGGAGTTTGAGAAATTCTCCCCCCTTACAAAGGGGGGCTGGG
>NZ_JAYFER010000539.1:0-31911 GCF_055795065.1 Lyngbya sp. CCY1209 | reverse complement strand
GCAAAATTCAAAACGTAGCACAGGCATCTTGCCTGTGGATTCAGATCGGATCGCCTCATTTAAGATGAAACAGTCCACTAGAGTCTAGCCAGGAAAGCGCTCTCCTGACAACGGTCCGGCGTCCCGCCGGGGCGCTTCGCGGAGCCCCCCGCAAAGCGCCCCCCAACTTAGCTGGAGGCGGGGACGCCCACTTTGCCGACCACTTCGCCGAGCAGCATCCGCCCGGCGGCTTCGAGCAGTTGCTCTTCCAGGTAGGGTTTGGTGAAATAGCCCCGGGCGCCGAGCTGATAGGCCATCTGGCGGTGTCGGTCCGCGCCCCGGGAGGTGAGCATGGCGATGGGGAGATCCTGGAGAGCCGGATCTTTCTGCATCCGGGAGAGCAGTTCCAGGCCGTCCATGCGGGGCATTTCGATATCGCAGAAGACGATTTCGCAGGGGAGGCCGGATTTGAGTTTTTCCCAGGCTTCCTTGCCGTCCCGGGCTTCTTCGACCCGGTAGCCCGACTTTTCAAAGGTCATCGACAGCAGCGATCGCACGGTGATCGAGTCATCGACGATGAGGACCGTGGGTTCGTTCTTGTGGGCGGGCGCTTCGGCCGCCTCGGTCACCCCGGCGTCCTCCCACTTCATCGTGTGGGCATCGGGGCGGATCTTGTCGGTAGCCAGGTCGATCAGCTCCAAGACGTCGGCGATCGCGACGATCTGGCCGTCCCCGAGTACCGTCGCCCCCGCCACACCGACGGGTTTGGGCACCGGACCCTCGAGCTGCTTGATCACGATTTCCTGTTCCACCAACACCTGATCCACCTGCACGGCCAGGTAATTCCCCGCCGCCCGCAGGACGATCACCGAAATCATGTCCTCCTCGACATTGGCGCCGTAGACGCCGCCGCGGCCGAGGTGGCGCTTGTAGGTGAGCAGCTCCCGCAGGTGCCGGAAGGGGAGGACGGACCCCCGCCATTCCAGGGTCGGCTTGCCGTCGGACCCGGTCTGAATTTGCTCCCGGGGCACGTCGATCATGTCCTCCACCCCGTCCATCGGGAAGGCGATGCGGGCGCGATCGCTGATGCAGCAGAGCGCCCGGGAAATGCTCATATTGAGGGGTAGGCGGATGGTGAAGGTCGTCCCCTCTCCCAAGGTGGAGTCCGTGGTGATCGTGCCCCGGATCTCGGCCAAATTGGTGCGGACCACATCCATGCCCACCCCACGGCCCATAATTTCGTTGGGATTATCCTGCGTCGTAAAACCCGGGCGGAACAGGAGGTCGTAGATCTCGTGCTTGGGCATATCTTTAGCCTGTTCGGGGGAGATCAACTGGCTCCGGATCGCCTTTTGCTTGACCCGCTCCACGTCGATGCCCCCGCCGTCGTCGGACACCGAGAGTACCGTTTGGTTGCCCTGGTGGAAGACCTTGATGGTGATCTGGCCCGTCGGCGGCTTTCCGGCCTTCTGGCGCACCTCGGGCGGTTCGATCCCGTGGGCGATCGCGTTGTTGACCAGGTGGGTGAGAGGGTCGCGCAGTTTTCCGAGCAGCATCTTGTCGATCAGGGTGTCCCGCCCCTCCACGACCAACTTGGCTTGCTTGCCGCATGTGATGGAAATATCCCGCACCGGCCGCTTCAGTCGGTCTGCCTCCTGGGTGAACTGCTCCATCCGCGCCTTGTTGAGTCCCTCCTGCAACTGGTTGGTGACTTGGCGGAGCTGCCGGCCCACCTGGTCGGCCTCCTCCACCAAGAACTCAATGTCCGCGGCCGACTCCCGCACCCGCACCACCAGCTCGATGATCTCCTGGGAGAGGGTATGGAAGGGGGTGAAGCGGTCGAGTTCGGTGGATTCAAACCCGGCCGTTTCCCCGCCGTCGGAGTCGTCGAGGGGGTGGGGCGACGACAGCATGGGTTTTTGGCGGTTGGAGAGCAGGGAAATTTCCAGCAGCGATCGCTCGTAGAAATCCTGCATCCGCTGCCCCACGTCACTCAGCAGCGACACCTGGTCGAGCAGGTTGTCCAAAAACTGGCGCATCCGCTCCTGATCCTGCTCCAGGCTGTTGCGGTTGACCACCAGTTCTCCGATCAGGTTGCTGAGATTGTCCAGTTGCTTGACCGGGACCTTGGCGATCTGTTCAAATTTGGGGGCCGGCTTCACGGGCGATCGGACACCTCCGACGGCGCTCGGGTGATCGTCAATCAACTTGGCCAAATATTTGAAGTCGTCCTCTTCCTCTTCCTCCTCCGCCTCCGCGTCCCCGCCGCCATCGGAGGCGGAGGTTGTCACCTCCTCCGGCGTGTTGAGGAGGCGGTCGAGGTCGGAGAGCATCTCATCCCCCTCTTCTGACGGTGGCCCCGACGCTTCGGGTTGATTCAACAGGTCGTCGAGGCCGGCAAAATCCTCGGCCTCGCCGTCCCCCGCCGGGGGGACAGCCGGCTCGGCGGGGGACGCTTTCGGTCGGCCGGCCGCCCGGGGCTCAGGCGGCGGGACGGGTTCCGGAGTCGTTTCTACCTCCGGCAACCCGAACAGTTCGCTGAACAAGTCGTCCTCGGCTTCGCCGTCCGCGGCTGTCCCCGCACCGTTTCCGGGGCTCGCGGCCGATTCTCTGGGGGGGCGGCGCGATGCCTCCGCTTCCCGGAAGGGGTCTTCGATTTCCTCACCCGCGACCAACTGTTCAAACCAATCCCCGTCATCGGTGTCCGGAGCCGCTTCCGGGGCGGCCGTCGTCGCCGAGGAGCCGCCGTCAACTGCCGTTTCGGTTTCGTCGAAGAGGACCGAAAAGCTCGGGTCTAGATCTTCCGACTCCCAGCCAGACCCGTTCCCGTCCGCCGTCGGGTTTGTCCCTTTCTCGGACTCCCCGTCGTCGAGTACGAGCAGTTGTTGGATGAAGTCGTCGGCGTCGTCGCCCCCCGCCGACCCGGATTTCGGGCGAGATTTGGCGGTGCCGGCCTCCGGTGGAGCCCCGGTTTCGATGTCGTCGAACAGCAGGTTCGCGAAGTCCTCGTCCCGGGTGGTCGCCGTCATTCCGGGGGTCGCGCCCGACGGTCTCGGCCTAGCGGAGTCGGGGGAATCCTTGCCGAAGAAAATGTCGAAATCGTCGGCACTCGGGTCGCCGTCGCCGGTTTCCGGCGTTCGTGACCGGGGGGTTTCTTCTTCCCAGCCATTTTCGATCTCGTTCCCGTTCCCCTCCACCCCTGCAAACAGGGCTGCCAGACTCTTCAATTCCTCCGGTTGCATAGCTGGGCCGCGGGGGGAGTGGCGATCGTCCGTCGAGATGTTCGGGATGGAATCCCCCGCCGGCAAGTCGAGCAGCGCCCCGGAGCCGGACGGCTTGGATTGGGGCGGGGCGTCCAGGGGGGAATCGTCGAGGGTCATGGGCGGGGTGTCGGGAGCCGGTTCGACCCCGAGTTGGGCCAGGAGTTCTTCGTTGAGGGTGGGGTCCTCTTCTGACCCGTCCCAGACCGGGGGCAAGAGGGCCTCCAGGGAGGAACTGACGACAATTTCATCTTCCCGGTTGGTGAGGATCAAGTCTTGGGCTTGTTTGAGTTGGGGGATGACCACCGGGGCCAGGGTGCGGTAGCTGTTGTCCGGGTTGGCGATCGCCCGTTCGACGGTTTCCAGGAAGCTGACCCAGTGGGGTTTGTCGAAGGTTTCGCCCGCCCGCCCCAACCCTCGGCAGAGTTCGACGAGTCGGTTGCGGCCGTCCGGGGTGGGTTGCTGTTTGAACAGTTGCAGCATCTCCCGCAGGCGATCGGGCACGTCGCTGCGGAAGAACAGTTCTTCGGCGCTGTCGATCGCCTCGGAGGGTTCGTCCCGCGCCGGCGGCGGCGCGGATGCCGGTGCCGGCACCGAAGGCGGCTCGGCCGGCGCGGGTGTCTGGGTCAAGACCACCCCCTTTTCGCCGCAGAGGGTGTTGATGTGGTAGTTGAGGCCGTCGAAGACCGGTTCGACTTCCTGCAACAGGCTGAGGGAGGTCTCTTCGGTGAGCCCGTAGGGACCCGACAGGTTGTCGATGAGGGCCTGCAGGGTGTCGAAAATTTGCAGGAACAGGGATTCGAGTTGCTGGTCTACTTGCAGCGGCCCCCGTTCGGTGATCTTTTCCAGGGCTTTGAAACTATCTTCGAGGCGGTGGGCGGTTTTTTGAATGCTGTGGAGGCCGAGCATGGCCGCCCCCCCCTTGACGGAGTGGGCGGCGCGGTAGACCTCGTAGAGCAGTTCGGAGTCTTCGATGGTCGATTGCAGGTTGAGTAAGCCCTGCTCGATGGTATTGAGGTGGTCTTTTGCCTCCTCAATGAAGTACCCCATGATGCGTTCTTGTTGTTCCGGTTGCATGGCTCGTTAGGATTCGCTAACAATTAACAATTAACAATTAATAATTAACAATTAATTATTAATTGTTAATGATCGGTTTACTGACGTTCGGAGGGATCGACCCGGAACCGTTCCACGGAGGTCAGCAGGTCCCGGGCGACGCCCACCAGGTTGCTGAGGGCGCTGGCGACCCGGTGCGCTTCTTGGGAGGTTTCCTGGGCGCTGTGTTCGACGGCCTGCATCACCTGGGCGACGGCGCGGGCGGTTTCGTTCTGCTCCACGGTGTCGGCGGTGATGGACCGAACCAGCACGTCGATGCGGTTGGTGACTTGGATGATGTCGTCGAGCGATCGCTTCGCCTGTTCCGCCAGTTTCGTCCCCTCGATCACCTGCTGGTTGCCTTCTTCCATCGCCATCATCACCGAGCTGGTCTGGCTCTGGATCTGCATGACGATCTGTTCGATTTCTTTGAGGGATTTGGCGGACTTGTCGGCCAACTGGCGCACTTCGTCGGCGACGATGGCGAACCCGCGCCCCGCTTCCCCGGCCCGGGCTGCCTCGATGCTGGCGTTGAGGGCCAGCAGGTTGGTGCGGGAGGCGATGTTGGAGATGATGGCGACGATCTTGGAAATTTCCTGGGAGGATTCGGCCAGCCGCTTCACGTCCCGGGTGGTTTCGGCCACGGTTTCCCGAATTTTCAAGATCCCGGCCACGGTCATCTGCACCGCCTCGCCCCCCTTGGTGGCCACGGCCGCGGCCGAGCGCGCCACCTCTTCGGCTTCTTTGGCGCTCTCAGCGACCCGCTGGATGGCGTCGGTGAGCAGTTGCACGGAGTTGAGGGTGGCCGCCAGTTCCTCGGCCTGCCGCAGGGCGTCCCCAGCCACGTCCTTGGCGAAGCTGGCGCTGTCGGTGGCCCCCTTGCTCACCTGGCGGGCCGCCTGTTTCACCTGCACGACGATTTCCCGCAGGTTTTGGATGGTGAGGTTGAAGGAGTCGGCTACGGCTCCGAGCACGTCGGCCGTCACCTCGGCGGAAACGGTCAGGTCGCCCCGGGCGGCCCCTTCCACGTCGTCGAGGAGGCGGATCACCTGGCGCTGTAGGTTTTCTTTGGCCTCTTCCTGCTCCTCGGCCTTGCGCTGGGCTTCCCGGGTGGTGCTCTGGATGAACTGCGCCATGTGGTTGAATTTGGCGCACATCTGGCCGAGTTCGTCTTCGGCGTACACGTTGACTCGGGCGTCTAAATTGCCCCGGGCGATGGCGTCGAACTGGGCCTGTAGTTCTTTGGAGGCTTTCCCCATCTGTCCGGCCGTGATCCGGCCGACGGTCCAGGCGGTGCCGAAACTGGCCGCCCCGGCCACGGCCGTCATGATCCAGCCCGTCGTCCGCAGGTAGTTGACCACCAAGGCCCGGTCGTTGCGGGCGGCGATCTGGGTGGCGACGTTGGTGGCGACGGCGACGGCGATCAGGGTGACGAGTCCCGTTCCCAGGGCCGTGTACAGGGATTTGATTTTCAGGGGTTTATTTTCGAGGAAGGCGAAGGAGCCGGGCTCGACGGAGAGGCTGGTATCGACGTGGTCTTCCGAGGGGGCGGTGAAGGTGGTGAGGGTCTCCCGCTCCGTCGGGGTCATCAGCTCCTCGTCTTCGTGGATGGCGGAGCTGTCGCTCTCGAGGTTGCTCGTCGTGGTGGCGATGAATTGGCTCTCGAGGTTGTCGTCTTCAAAGTCGGAGCTGTCGGGCAGGAAGGCGGAGGCTTCTTCCGGGGACACCTCGAAGTCCGGCAGGTGGCCCAGGTCGTCGAATTCTTCAAAATCGTCGAGGAAATCGTCGGTGGTTTGGGAGTGGGAGGCGATGCCCGTGGCGGCCGGGGGGGGGACGGACCCGTTGCGATCGCCTTTGGCAGTGGGCTTGGCCCAATCGCGGGGGGGGCCGGCTCCGTTTTCCTCGAACGTCTCTTCATCCAGGGCGTCCAGGTTGAAGCTGTCGGGAATGTCGTCGTCGGCGTCGAGGTCGGGGGGCTCCGCGAAGGCGGGGATGTCCGCGCCGTCCAAATCGAAGTCGGAGTCTTCCTCGAAGACCGGTCCGACTCCCCGGGAGGAATCGGTCAGCAGGGTTTCCGCCTCGTCGTCCGCTTCCGCCTCCCCGTCGAGTTCCATCATGTCGAAGGGGGACTCGTCAAAGTCTTCGGCGATCGCGGCTTTTCCATTCTGGCGGTGAGCTGCGGTCCGGGGAATTTCCGCCTCCTCCTCCGTCCCCGGGGGGGCTGGCTCTTCCAAGGGGGCAAAAATGTCGTCTAATTCGTCGTCGAACTCCCCGAGATCCGGGTCTCCGGAGAGGGTCTCGGAGCCCGCGTCCGGGGCGATCGGGCGCGGGCCGTTGCCGTTGCCGTTGGACGGTTCCGATTCCGGGGACAGGTCGTCCAACTCGAACCGGTCCGACTCCGGCTCCGGTTCGGTCGCCCCCAGGTCGGCGCCCGAGAGTCCCGGCCCTTTGAGTTCCGGGGCGATCGCCTCGTCTTTAAACAGGTCCCCCGAGAGTCCGTCGAGGTCGTCGTCGGGGAACTCGCCCTCGGGCGGGGCGAAGTGGTTGTCGGACTCGTCTTCTCCCGGGATCTCCGCGGCCAGTCCGAAGGGATCTCCGGTTTCCCAGTCGGTTTCCCCCACCACCCCCTCTTCCCCGTCGTCGGCCCCGTCCCCTTCCAATTCGGCGAATGGGTTGTTCAGGGGGTTGGTCAGGTCGGAGTCGGCTTCGTACTCGTCCAACTCTGCCCCCGCGTCGGCGAGGGGGTCGGACTCGAAGGCGATCGCATCGAAGTCCCCTCCCCCCAAGTCCGGCTGGGACAGATCCGAGGAGTCCAATTCCCAATCATCTTCTGGCATTCCCCCGTCCAATTCGGGTTCGGACATCGCCGGGATGCCGAGGTCGAGATCTTCCAAATCCTCGTCGGCCCCAGCCTCGCCCGCCGGGGACATTTCCATCGCTTCCTCGAAGGGTTGAGAGAAGTCCATCTCTTCCGGGTTCAGCTCTTCTTCCTCGAGGTCCAGTTCGCGCTCCTCGGCTTCGGCTACCCGTTCCGGCGGGGGGGAGAGGGATTCGATGTCGATGTCCAAATCCGACAGGTCGTCCGCGATGTCGGCGGCGAGGTCGGGTTCGGACTCTATCCCGACGGGTTCCGCCGCCGGTTCGTCGCCGTTGAAATCTTCTAAAATGGTTTCCGTGGCATCGTCAAAATCGTCGTCGTCCGGCGGCGGTGCCCCCGAGCCGTTGGGGGGGTCGGAGGAGGAACTCAGTTGGTCGGCTTCCGTCATGTAGGCTTGGGCTTGGTCGAGCAGTTCCGGGTCGTCCGTCAGGGTCAACACCGCGTTGTATTGTTCCCGGGCGACGTCATATTGCTGCAAATCGTAATAGATGTGGCCGCACAAAAGCCGGGCGGACGGGTCGTCGGGGTAGTCTTCGACCAGTTGACAAACTAAAGTCGCCGCCTCTTCCAAGTTGCCCTCGGTGTAGGCTGTCTCCGTTTTGTGATACTCCTGCAGATAGTCTGCACTTGCTGACATTTGCCATCCCTCTTTTGACTTTAGAGTTACCGTGAGAATTGTATGTAAGTGAATCCGACTTCAAATTCAGACTGGATTGGCTTCACACAATTTTGTTACTGCTCTATCAATAATTCGTTCGTCTATCTCCCCGACCTCTTCAATTGTAATCGTCCAAAGTCAAAAGCAGTCCCGTTTCCGAAGCCAACGGGTCGCTCCGATTCCCACCCTTCAGAGCGCCCACCGGGCTGACCGCAGAATGGCGATCTGGTCGAGCAGCCGCAACACCCGCTCCTCCGATTCGTCGAGGACCCACTCCCCTTTGATGTACTGCGCCATGCTGTCGGGCACCTGCACGGGCATCCGCATCTCGTCCGTGGGCAGCCAGTCCATCGCTGTCGAATTGTTGATCGCCTCGACCGCCAATCCGAGGATGGTATCTTGATCCTCGATGGCGATGACTGGAATTTCTGTGCGATCGGTATTTAATTGCATTGTATCTCCCAAAAACTGTCCCAGGTCGGCGACCCAGATCACCCGACCCCGCAGGTTGAGAGTCCCCAGCAGCAGCGGCGACACGTTGGGGATGGGGGTGATGCGATCAAGGGCCTGGGAGAGCACTTCTTTGATGCCCGTTGCCGGTAGGGCTAATTCGGCACCGGAGGCGACGAAAAACCGCAGGTGCAACTCCCCTTCCGGGGTTTCTAGCTCTTGGAATTCCGAGGCGTCCGCCCCCTGACCCGTCAGAAAATCTGGATTTCCGACCATCGTCCTTCACCTACCCCCGCAGCAATTGCTTGACGGTTGACACCAATTCGGTCGGCTGAAATGGTTTGGCAATGTAAGCGTCCGCACCTTGTTTCATGCCCCAATAGCGGTCAAATTCTTCCCCTTTTGAAGAACACATGACGATGGCGATATTTTGGGTTTTTGGATCGGATTTCAGACGGCGACACAGTTCGTAACCGTTCATCCGGGGCATGACAATATCCAGGACGACCAGGGCAGGGCTGTGCTGTTGGACTTGTTCGAGAGCCTCAACCCCGTCGCTGGCTACGGTGACCCGCAAACCGCTCTCTTTGAGGAGATTTGAGATCATCTCCCGCTGTGTCACACTGTCTTCTACAACCATAACTGTATTCATACTGTCTTGCTGAGTTGCTGGGTTCTGGGTGAATTGACACTACGGCGGAGGGACTGGGGCGTCTCCAATACTACATTTCGGCCAACCCTAACGCTCCGAGACACTCCGGTTGCAGGCCAAATGCTTGATTGCAACCGCGATGGAGATTGCTTTAACATAATATTATTTGATTTCAAGTATACCCAAGTTCGCTGCGGATTGATTTAGGTGGAACGAGATTCGGGGGTTTCGATCGCATCCCAATTTTCCGAGAGTTCCTCGCTCAGTTTGTTCTCGGGGGTCGGCCGCTCCGGACTCCCGCGGCCGACGTAGCCTTCGACCAGGGTCAGCAGTTCCGTCTCCCGAAACGGTTTGGTCAGGTAGTTGGTCGCCCTGACTCGCCGGGCTCTGAGGCGATCGATGAAGCCGTCGATCCCCGTGAGCATGATGATGGGGGTCTGCCGGAAGGCGCTGGAATTTCGCAACATCGCGCAGATTTCGTATCCGTTGAGTTCCGGCATGGCGATGTCGCACAGGATTAGGTCGGGTTTGAGTTGGAACACGTGGCTGAGGGCTTTCAGGGGATTTCCGATCGCCGTCGCCTCGTAGCCGTGTCCGGTCAAAATCAATTCCACTGTTTCCCGGATCACCCGGTCGTCATCGATGCAGACGATGCGGGGGACTTTGGCGGTGACGGCGAGCCGTTCGTCGGGGGAGGGACTCGGTTCCGAACCGGGGTTGAGGAGTTGCACCAAACCTTGCTGCACGAAGGGATAGATCGCTTTGGCGACGGTGACGATATCTCGGTTCAAATACCGGGCGATCTGCCGGAAGCTGGTTTTGCCGTCGGCCCAGCGGCTCAGAGTCTCGAAGGCGTTGGGGCGGACGCTCTGACGCAGTTTGTCGCGATCGAGGATCAGCGGACATTGATTCGGGGATTGGATGTGGGGGTGGAAGGTTTTCCACTCCTGAACCTGTTTCATGATCCGGGCCAGCAGGGGGCCGATCTCCAGAGTCATCAACTGGGGGGCCAGGGGGGGACTCATCTCGAAGTTGAACGTGCCCTGGTGCAGGCTCAACAGGTCGAATAGGGTTTCGCAGATCATGCCGTGCAGGATGCTGCGCCCCTGGGCCGGAGAGATGGCATTTTTCTCCAGCAGCAACCACAGGTAGCCGTATTCGGGGGCGTTGACGGCGGCGATGGAGGGGACTTCCAGGCCGTCGAGGGCTGTGTCCGCTTTGTAGCGGCGGAGGTAGTCTCGCAGCCGCAGCAGACTCCCTTCGCTCTGTCCGGCGTAGATGATGCGGCCGTTGAAGCAAAAGACCAGCCAGCACTGACCGTCAAACTGTCGGCGTAGCTTGTCTTTGACCGGATGTGGGGGGGGACTGTAGGCCTCGACCATCAATTCCCCGGTTCGCTGGCCCAGCTCGATCAACTGCAATATGCTGCGGATATCAATTTCATTCAAAGAGCCTTGCATGAAGCAAGTGGCCTCCCTATCATCGCTGGATTTCTACCTCCATCCTCTCACACCAGTCCCGCTTGATGTGGCTCTCGATCGGTTTGGCGTGCTTAAAAATTCTTCGCCCCCCTCGACCGGCGATCGGATCTCGGGTGTCCGGGGCGCGATCGCACCCATTCTCCACTGGGTCGCTTTCGGCGCTCCCCCCCATCGACAATAGCACAACGGGCGGGGGGCTGCCGTTGCGGGGGGCCGGCGATCGCGCTTTTACCCCGCCCTTCGGTCAGGGTTGGGGATGGGGATTTTCGGGGGGCGATCGGTTTTAGCTTTCGTTCACGAGAGCCAAACAACAATGAGCCACCTACTTTAACACCAACTGATATATTGCATTCCCTGACAACAATCCGTCGCCAAACAGCGATTAATCCTAATAATGGTACAGCAGATAGCGGTAGTTTGCGATCGGCTCGTGTTGTGATGCGCGATCGCCCCAATACCTTGCCCCGTTTTACGGCTCACCTATTCTTTACGGATCAATATTCATACGGCGCGCGATCGCACCAAAGGACGTTCATCAGCAACAAAGCGCGATTCGAGGACTAATCAAGTAGTTGAAGAGGGAGAAGGTGCTATCTGCAGTGTGTTGGTTTTTGATGCACAATTGACAACTGAACAGATTAAAGATTTTGAAAAAGAAGGAATTGGCGATCGCTGCATTGATGGTTTTGGCAGAATTGCTGTTAATTGGCTGGAAGAATATCAATATTTTTCAGCTAGATATCCAGAAATATTTCAACCGAATCAAAATCAATTAGAAGATGAGTACCATGACTGAGCCGCACAAAACGTCATATTATTAGACGCATTGTTGTATACGGTACTTTGATTTTAGATACACCAACTTGTTTGGGAAGTGGTGATGCAGATAGTCCCACTGATTTGGCATTACTCAGAGAATGAAACTGAGTTACTAAAAGGATTGGCGATCGCACTCTCCGGCCTGGAACAAGGTGAAATCAGCCTGGGCATGAAAAAGCGTCGCGGTTTTGGTCGCTGCCATGTCAAAGAATGGCAGGTTTGGAACTTTAATCTAGAAAATGCAAGCGATCGCACCGCTTGGTTAAAATTTGAGCATTGGCACACCGGTTTGTTTCCTGAACTTCCTAGTTATCCCCAAATTCAAGAAGCATTCACTCGAGCTAATCTTTCAAACGCCAGGTTTTATTACGATCGCGGCTACATAAAAATTGAAATGAGTCCTCTGGGTGTCAATCATAGTAGAGATCATTCAGTCGTGGCACGATTAATTAGTTTATTTGACACGTTGAAAAATATTCGAGTGATCGAGTTTACGAATGTGACTTTTTATGCCTAACCAAAGCCCAAACCCAAGCAATAAAACCCGATCGCACCCCTTGATTATGCGATGATATTAATCGCGATGCGATGGCATCAGATCTCATCTATTCACACAGATCCCGATCGCGCCCTTCAACTTTGGGATTGGTTTCCAAATAATCCTGCAACCAATCGCAACTGCGGGCGATCAAGCTGTCGAGATCCAGATTGTCCATACTCCACAACATCAGCGTGCCGTCATCCTTGGCGATCGCGATCGTGCGGCCGTCCGGACTGAAACGAATCCGGTTCACGAACACATTTTGATCGATGGTGGTGATCGGTTCGATAGGGCTTTTCAGGGCCGAACAGCCCCCCTCGGGCCAGAGTTTGTCGCGATCGCGCTTCACCGCCCACAGCCGAATTTTCTTGTCATCGCTGGCCGTCGCCAAAATTTTGCCGTCGGGACTGTAACTAAGGCTGCGGACCGTGGCAAACGCCGTCATCGGACAGGAATCCGGCTGCACCGAGCGATCGCGCGTCCACAACTTCACCGTCTTGCCCGACGCCACCGCCAGTTGTCCGGGTTCGGGGGAAAACGCGATGCTATTGACACTCTCAGGATAGGGAATGCTCGGATAGGGCACCCAAGTCGTCCCCTCCCGACGCCACAGCTTGACGGAATACTGTTCGTTTCTCTCGGTACCCCCCGTCTCGCTGCCGATGGCGACGCCCAAAATACTGCCATCGGCACTGAAGTGCAAATCGCTCACCGCCCCATTGGGGGGCAACGCCGGAATTTGTAAGGTTTCGACGAGTTCACCGGACCGCGTCCACACTTTCACGGTCCGGTCCGCACTCGCCGAGGCGACGAGATCCCCCGTGGGGTCGAACGCCACCGCGTTCACGGCGAGTGTGTGACCTTCGAGGGTGGCGAGGGCGCTCCCGTCCAAATTCCACAGCCGGATCCGATTGTCAGCACCCGGTGTAGCCAAAATCGGGTCGTCGGGGTCGGGACTAAAACTCACCCAATTGAGATCATTGGGCGGCACTTGGCTATCGAGTTGCCACAACAAACTCCCGTCCGCGCCGCCGACGTCCCACAGCTTCACCCAACCGTCATTTCCGGCCGTCGCCACCATCCGGCCGTCGGGGCTGAAACTGACGCTCCAAATCGCCGCATTGTGTCCCAGAATCGCCACTTTGGCTTCTGGGGTGTGACTGCGACTCCACAGTTTCACCGTCGTATCGGCGCTGGCCGAGGCGACGGTCTGACCGTCCGGGGTAAACGCCACCGACCAGATGTCATTTTGATGCCCCACCAGCGTATTCAACAAATTCCCATCTCCCGCCGCCCAGATCTTGACCGTATCATCCCGGCTGCTGCTGGCGATCGCTTCCCCGTCCGGGCTGAAACTGACGCTCAAAACATCTTCGTTGTGTCCCTTCAAAGTCACCAACTCCGCCTTCGCCTGCAGATCCCAGAGTTTCACGGTGCGATCGCCGCTCCCGGACACCAAAATATTGCCATTTTGGGGATTGAAGCTGACATCGTGGACGCTGCAAGACTCGTACAATTCGGGAGGAATGCTGTCGCAGTGTCCTTTCAAAATCCCCAAGGCTTCGCCGGACAAATTCCACACCCGCACCGTCTTATCTTTGCTGCCGCTGGCGAGTTTCTGTCCGTCCGGGCTGAATTCCACGTCCAACACCTTGTCCGTATGCCCCTCCAGGACTCGCAGCGGCGTCCCGTCGGACCGCCACAGCCGGATCGTCTTGTCGTTGCTGGCGGTGGCGATAATGTTCCCGTCGGGGCTGAATTTGGCGCGGGTGACGAGATCCGTGTGGCCGGCGAGGGTTTGCAGCCACCGAAATTGTCCGGCCTCCCCATCCCAGATCCAGAGCGTCACCCGATTATCGGCGGTGGTGGTCAGAATCCGGCGGCTCTCGGGGCTGAAGGCGACGCTGGTGACGCTGGCTTCGTGGGGCAAATCCTGCAGCCACGCCCCATTGCGGCTCCACAGTTTGGCCGCGCCGTCGTTGCCCGCCGTGGCGATGGTGTCGCCGTCGGGGCTGAAGGCGATGCCGAGGACGCTGCTGGCGTGTCCCTGGAGGCGGTTCTGTTCCTGCAGGCCCGAGATCACCTCCCGCAACCCGGCGGTGACGTCGAATTTTTGTTGGGGATTCGGTTGCGTCTCCAGGATGTCGGTACTCACCCGCAGGGCGGTGAGCAGGATTTCGAGTTGGTTGTTTTCGTCGGAGAGCCGCAGGGCCCGTTCGACGGATTGTAAAGCCACCAGGCGATCGGCGGCATTGCGCTGCCGTTTCTGCATTTCCCACCCCGCAAATCCCATCAGCAACACCGCCACGCCGACCCCGATCAGGCCGCGAATTCGGCGTTCCCGTTTCAAATAGTCTTCGGCTTGCCGTTGTTTTTGGCGGGCTTCTTCGAGCTTTTTATGTAGCTCTTGTTCCCGCCGGAGTTCTTGGTTTTGTTCTTGCAGTTGCTCGAATTGGGCGTCGCGATCGGATTGGTGTTGGTGGCGGATAAAACCGGCCAGATAGTCGTGGACGAGCTGATAAAATTCGGTGTCAACTTCGACTTCTCTGGAGATGAGTCCGGACTGTTCAAAGATGTGTAAAATCAGGTCGAGTTGGGGGGTGATGGAGGGTTGATGAAGCTGGGTTCTCAACTCTTCTTCGAGTTCGGAGCGGGTTCTCAGGGGGCGGGTGTCGTTTTCGTCGGTGAGCAGGTAGAGCATCCGTTTGGCCATGCGCTCGTTTTCGGCACCGCAGTCCCGGATGGTCACTTCCAGAAAGCGCTCCACCAGTTTTTGTTTCGGACCCCGGTTTTGATATTCGGCGAGGGTGGTGATATTTTCGGTCTGCAATTGAGCGCCGACCACCTGCATTTCGATGGGGCGCACTTCTCCCAGTTCGCCGGACAGGTCATCGACCAGGGTTTCGATCAGGGCATCTTCTAAATAAAAGTGGGAGCGATCGGCTAAACTTTTGATGACATCGTAGGCTTCTTTGGGGGTGAAGTTGCCTAGATAAAAGAGGATGTCTTTGCTCAATATATCGTTGTTGATGGCATCAAAATCGGTGAGGCGGACGGATTTCAACAAATGGTGCAGGTAATCTTCGCGGACGGAAAGGATGACCTTGACGAAGGGGATGTCGAGGATGTCGCGCAACAACTCGAAGAAGCTTTTTTGACCTTTTTTATTGAGGACAAAAAACAGCTCTTCAAATTGGTCGAATACGATCACCGTCAGCCGGTTGCGATCGCAATTTTTTTTGATGTTTTCGATGATTTTTTGAATCAATTCTCGCCCGTCGCCCTCGTCCGGTTTGTTCCCCTCGGGGTCAGTGAATCCCGTGTCCACGGCGACCTGGGTTTCGGCGGGGGTTTCCGCCTGTTGCAGGGCCGCGAGTTTGCGATCGAGTTCGCCGATGTAGGAATTGTAACTGCTAATGACGACGGGCATCACCTGGCGGGCGTCGATATGCCGGCGTTGGAGGGCGGGTACCAAACCCGCCCGCAGCAGGGAACTTTTTCCCACCCCCGACTGGCCGTAAATGACCGTCAATTTGTGTTGGGAACTCGCCATGCGGTTGAGGAGTTGCGCGATCGCTTTTTCCCGCCCGGATGCCTGGATTTCGTCGGCGAAGGTAGACCCGGAATCCACGTCGGCGAGGGCGGGGTCGATCGCCCGTTCCCGAGGTTGCAGCCGCCCCGCCCCGATAAATGCCGTGTAGCCGAAAATACTCGATTTTGTCCGGTATTCCCGCTTGATTTCAAAGGCTTCCCGGTACTCCCCGCGATCGAAATAGAGGCGGTGCAAAGTATCCAAAATTTTCAAATACAATTGGGGATTGTACTGGGGCAGGGTGGCGCGTTTTCCCCACTCCAATTTTTGGATCGCCTCCCCCGGCTGCCCCAATTTTTCTAACGCTTCCGACAACAGCCACAAATAACGCCCCTGATGTTGGTTGAAAATGGAATCGTCGAGGGCGTCGGCGGTATCCGTGTGGACGAGAATATCCAAGGCCACTTCCGCCAATTCCCGGGCTTCACTCCACTCCCGCCGCCGCAGGGCGACTTCAGCTAAAAATCCGTAATCCTGAGCCAACAACACCTGAGAAAGCGTCCCCGGCGTCTGGTGAAGTTTTCGGGATGCGATCGCCAACTCCCACAGGGCTTTCCAATCTTCTAACTGCCGCAGTACCTCCCCCAATTTATTGATAAATTTCGCCACCAAATCCTGGCGACGGGCCAGTTCAAACCGCTGGATGCACTGTTGTAAATGCTGTTTCGCCCGCTCCCATTCCCCGTAACTGCTGCCGTGGCGATATTGTTCGGCTTGGTAAATATCGCACAGCCCGATGTGAAATAGCAAAATTCCCTGCCATTCCAAATGGCTGAAATCCCCCCGGGAGGCGTGGGAAACTTGGGCGTTTTGTCGCCAAAATTCGAGGCTCTCCTGGTACAACTTCAAAGCTGAATCGATCTCGTGGTGGGCGTAGTGGAACCGGCCTAAAACAAACTTCAAACTGCCTTCCAACTCCGCTGGAAAAACGTCGATCTGCCGCTTAAGATCCCGATAGGCTAACTCCAACTCGGAGGCGGAATTAAACCCCAAAATCTTGCCGTTGGGGACGAACTGCAGCGCCCCCAATTCCTGCACGCCGGCGAAAACCTGTCGGGCTTTGCCCTCCAAAAATTCGAGCAACTCTTGAGTCCCCAACACGAATTCGTAGGTGGTCGCCCAACTGGTAAAATCCTGAGCCCGCCGGTTCATTTTCTTCCACAGGTTGTCATCGATCCACAACACCAGGGGAAAGGAAAAATTGCGGAAGGCTTCCCGGGCGAAATTCGTGGCGTCGAGCACTTCGTCGAGATCCCGGACGGCTTCCAAACCGTAAACCATCAAAACCGACGGTTCCTCTTCCCCGTCGAGTTCGGCTTGAATCGTACCGTAGAGGCTCTGTACGCCGCGGGGAAGCTGGAATTCTCGAATCGGCAGGGGGGATTGTTCTCCCAAGTCCCGCACCACCTGCTCCCGCAAGTTGGTATAGTTACAGCGCACCACCAACAGCGAAAACTGACCCTCGGACAGTCGGAGGGTGCGGCTCAAGGTGTGGAGTTGGCTGGCATTTTGAGTGGTGGTATCGTCAAGGGGGTGCGGGCTCATGTTGCTTCTTACCTGTGATCCCTGATAAATCTAGGGTAACGTTAATGGCACCTTCCGGAGGTTTCTAAAAATTGGGCTGGGGTCGGTTGGCTCCGGTGACTCCGCGATCGCACTGTCTACAAGTTCGCAAATCCGTCTAAAATTGGCTTATGCACGCTTTATCTATCCCGACCTGGATCATTCACGTTTCCAGCGTGATCGAATGGATGGCCGCTATCTGGTTCATCTGGCGTTACGGCGAGATGACGCGAAATCGGGTCTGGTGGGGACTCTCCTTCGCCATGTTGCCGGCCCTCGTCAGCGCCATGTGCGCCTGTACCTGGCATTATTTCGACAATCCCCCGGATTTGGAATGGCTGGTCACGTTGCAGGCGACGATGACCGTCGCCGGAAACGTCACCCTCTGCATTGCCGCCTGGTGGATTTGGCGTTCGTCGCGATCGCTCGAAATTTGAACCCCGCGATCGCCGCTTTTTTTGCACTCTCAATCGGTGGCTCATGTTATCTAAAGATACTCTATTCGCCTTATCTTTATTCCCTTACCTCGGTTTCCTCTGGTTCCTGACCCGATCCGGAATGACTCCAAAACTCGCCCTGATCGGCTTTTACGGGACGTTGGTTTTCGTCGCCGTGACGATTCCGGCGGGAATTTACGCCAAGGTCGCCTACGGGGAAGCCCTGGCTAATGTGGATTGGCTGCACGGGGGGGCGGAGGTTTTTCTGACCCTATCTAATATCTTGATTGTTTTGGGATTCAGACAGGCCGTTTTGAACAAACAATCGCCACAATAATTCGCCGTCGAACCGGACTATTTTTGCCATGATTAAAGGTACGACCAAATTGCTCGGTGTCGTCGGCTACCCCGTCGAACATTCCCTGTCTCCGGTCATGCACAATGCCGCGATCGCCGCTTTGGGGGTCGATTACGTTTACCTTCCCTTCCCCGTCGCCCCCCAAGATTTGCAGGCGGCTTTGGCGGGTTTCGCAGCCCTCGGCGTGGAGGGGTTCAACCTCACCATTCCCCACAAACAAAGTATCATCCCATTGCTCTCGGAGGTGTCGCCGTTGGCGCGATCGGTGGGGGCGGTGAATACGGTGTGGCGGGGCGATCGCGGCTGGTGCGGCACCAATACGGACGTGGAGGGTTTCCTGTCGCCACTGAAGGCTTTGAACTGCAGTTGGAGTCAAAAAATCGCCGTCATTTTGGGCAACGGCGGCGCCTCCCGAGCCGTCGTCGCCGGGTGTGCGGAGTTGGGTATGGCGGAAATTCACGTCGTCGGACGCAACCCGGAAAAGTTGGAGATATTCCGCCAAAGTTGGCTCGATTCTCCCGTTCCGGTGGCGGTTTCCGTCCACCCTCAAAGTCAGTTGGCGACGTTAATTTCCCGCGCCGATTTGTTGGTGAATACCACCCCCGTCGGAATGTATCCCGATGTCGATCGCTCTCCCGTGGACGGGGATATTTTGGGAGGATTGAAACCGGACGCGATCGCCTACGATTTGATTTATACCCCCAGTCCGACGCAGTTTTTACAACTGGCAAAAAACCGGGGCGCGATCGCGATCGACGGTTTGGAAATGCTGGTGCAACAGGGAGCCGCCGCCCTGCAAATTTGGCTGCAACGCCCCGTCCCCGTCGCGGTGATGCGTCAGTCCCTAAAAGCGCAGCTTTTCGGTTGATGCGATTAATAAAAATGGGCGATCGGATAACTGTAGCGATCGGCTAAAATTGATCAATTCTCTCGCCCCCAAACCCCCAATTCTGGGGGCTTACAGATTCCCGTCGTGCTGTGTATCGCAAGTATCGCGCTCGTGTATTAACAGTTTCAATCGATCTAGAAATCTTGAAACCCCGATTTAAAGGTCATTTCAGTTCCCTATTGCCTATTGCCTGTTGCCTGTTGCCTGTTGCCTATTCCCCTCTAAAGGTCATTTCAGTTCCCTATTGCCTATTGCCTGTTGCCTGTTGCCTATTCCCCTCTAGCGGCGCTATATTTCAAGCAAAAACGACGGTTCGATTTCCGTAAACTAAAACCCGATGTTGCAGGTGCAGGCGGACAGCCCTCGCCAATACCAACCGCTCCAAATCCTTGCCCTTGCGAACCAAATCCGAGACGGTATCTCGGTGGCTGACGCGGACGACATCCTGCTCGATGATCGGCCCTTCATCCAGGTCTGCCGTCACATAATGGGCGGTGGCGCCGATAATTTTGACGCCGCGATCGTGGGCGCGTTGGTAGGGATTCGCCCCCGCAAAAGCGGGCAGAAAGGAATGGTGAATGTTGATGGCGTTGGGGAATTTTTCGATAAAATTTGAACTCAAAATTTGCATATATTTCGCCAAAACAACTAGGTCAATTTTGTACTCTTTTAAAAGTTCCAGTTGTTCGGCTTCCCGCTCCGTTTTCGTCTCTTTCGTGATGGGAACGTGCTCGAAAGCGATCGCGAACTGATCGGCGACGGGTTTGAGGTCGGGGTGATTGCTGACAATCAAGGGAATTTCCGCCGAAATTTCTTTCGCTTTCCACCGCCACAATAAATCCAACAAACAATGATCCTGCTTCGTCACCCAAATGGCAATTCTGGGGACGGTATCGGAGAAATGCAGCGTCCAATTCGCCTGCAAAGGTTTGGCGATCGCGCCGAAGGCCGGGGCGATCACGTCCCGGGGTAAATTGAACCCCTCCAACTGCCATTCAATGCGGGTCAAAAATAGCCCCGCCGAGGCATCGGTGTGTTGGTCGGCGTGGATGATATTCCCGCCGTTGGAGTAGATGAAATTGGCGATTTTGGCGACGAGTCCCCGGCGATCGGGACAGAAGACCAGCAGGGTTGCGGTGGGTGATTCCATATCGATCCTTTTTGCCTGATAATTTTATCCAAACTGTATCTCAAAAAAATGTTGCTATCAATACAGCGATCGGGAAGATCCCCCTAAATCTTTCTTTAAAAATGGTGGGAACGCGATCGCACGATCGCCCCCAGTGTAGCAATTTCCCCTCAACCCTTTCTTTTTTGGGGAGCGATCGCAATAATTGACAATAAAGACAATCGCAACCGCACAACCCATGACCGCAACTTCATCCACACTCCCCACGCCCCCCGGACAACTGGGCCTCCCCTGGATCGGCGAAACCGTCAGCTTTTTGCGCGATCCGGACTTTATGGACAAACGCCAGCAACAATACGGTCCGATCTTCAAAACCCACATTTTCGGCAGTCCCGCCATCGTCGCGATCGGCCCGGAGGCCAACCGCTTTCTGTTCGCCAACGAGAACAAATATTTTGTCGTCACCTGGCCCTACAGCACCCGCACGTTATTGGGTCCGGCTTCCCTGTCCACGCAGGCGGGGGACGTGCACAAATCGCGCCGCAAAATTCTCGCCCAAGCCTTCCAACCCCGGGCGTTGGCGGGATATATCCCCGAAATGACCAATATCACCCGCCGCTATGTCGAAAAATGGGAAAAGATGGGAACCCTCACCTGGTATCCCGAACTGAGACAATATACCTTCGATGTTGCCTGCAAGCTGCTGGTGGGAATTGACGGGGCGACGGAAACCGATCTCAGAGACTGGTTTGAGACGTGGTGTAATGGGTTATTTACCCTTCCCATCCGACTGCCGGGGACGAAATTTACCCGGGCTCTCAACTGTCGCCAGAAACTCCTCGATCGCATTGAAAAAATAATTCGCGATCGCCAAAAACAAGCCGATCCGGGCAACGATACTTTGGGCATATTATTGCAAGCCCGAGACGACGATGGAAACACCCTCAGTGTCGTCGAACTCAAAGATCAGATTCTGACACTATTATTCGCAGGACACGAAACCCTTACCTCAGCCACCACTTCTTTCTGTTTAAAACTCGCCCAATATCCCGAGGTTCTCGAAAAAGCCCGAACCGAACAGCAACAATTCGACTCCGAAACTCCCCCAACATTTGAAGATCTCAAACAGATGACCTACCTCGATCGCGTCATGAAAGAAGTGTTGCGGGTCGTCCCCCCCGTCGGCGGCGGGTTCCGGGAAGTGATTCAAACCTGCGAATTTAACGGCTATCAAATTCCCAAAGGCTGGTCGGTATTCTATCAAATCGGCCGCACCCACTTTGACGAGGCAGTTTATCCCCAACCCCGAGACTTCGATCCGGATCGGTTCGAGGAAGATAAGCCGACATTCAGCCACATTCCCTTCGGTGGCGGGATGCGGGAGTGTCTGGGCAAGGAATTCGCCCGGTTGGAAATCAAATTATTGGCAATAGAATTGCTGCGAAATTATGAGTGGGAATTGCTTCCCAGTCAAGATCTGGAAATGGAGATGATCCCGACTCCCCGTCCTCGGGATGGGTTGCGAGTTGGTTTGCGGCGGCGATCGGATTAATTTTGTACTCTGGCCCTCACCCCCAACCCCTCTCCCAATTCTGGGCGAGGGGAGCTCATTCTCTTGTTCCCCCCTATCTCCCCCCTTACAAAGGGGGGTTGGGGGGGATGGGGGTTAGGGGGGCTGACGACACTTCTCGCCCTCTCCCCCAGCCCCTCTCCCAATTCTGGGCGAGGGGAGCTCATTCTCTTGTTCCCCCCAGAATTGGGGGGTTAGGGGGGCTGACGACACTTCTCGCCCTCTCCCCCAGCCCCTCTCCCAATTCTGGGCGAGGGGAGCCCATTTTCCGGTTCCCCCCAAAATTGGGGGGCTAGGGGGGCTTCCGACCCTCTCCCTTTTCCCCAAACCCGATCGCACCAAAGGTGATAACCTGCAATAATGGTAAGTTGCTTTCAACAGGGAACGGAACGATGCGACTCTCTCAAATGCTCTTTGTCACCTTGCGCGAAGATCCGGCAGAGGCAGAAATCCCCAGTCACAAATTGCTCGTCCGGGCGGGATACATCCGTCGCATCGGTAGCGGCGTCTATGCCTACCTCCCCCTGATGTGGCGCGTCCTCCAGAAGGTGTCCCAGATCGTCCGGGAGGAAATGAACGCCACGGGAGCCCAGGAATGTCTGCTGCCCCAGGTGCAACCGTCTGAGTTGTGGAAAGAGTCGGGGCGGTGGGATACCTACACGAAAGCGGAGGGGATCATGTTCGCCCTCAAAGATCGGCGCGATCGCGAACTGGCCCTCGGTCCCACCCACGAAGAGGTGATCACCACCATCGCCAAGGAGATGATCCGGTCCTACCAGCAACTCCCCCTCCACCTGTATCAGATTCAGACGAAATTCCGGGATGAAATTCGGCCCCGGTTCGGCTTGATGCGGGGGCGGGAATTTATTATGAAAGATGGCTACTCCTTCCACACTGACGAGGAGAGTCTCAAACAGACTTACAATGACATGGATCGGGCCTACCGGAATATGTTGCGCCGCTGCGGGTTGGAGTTTGTCGCGGTGGAGGCGGACTCGGGGGCGATCGGCGGGTCGGGGTCCCAGGAATTTATGGTACTCGCGGACGCCGGGGAAGATGAGGTGTTGTACACCGGGGACGGCAAGTATGCGGCGAATGTGGAAAAGGCGACGTCGGTGCCGCCGGATGCGATTCCTTCCAGTTTTACCAGTTACGAAAAGCGGGAAACGCCCGATACGGCTACCATCGCCACAGTTTGCGACTTTTTGAAGTGCGACCCCACCCAGGTGGTGAAAAATGTGCTGTATCAGGTGGTCTACGATAACGGGATGACGGTTTTGGTGCTTGTCAGTATTCGGGGCGATCGGGATGTCAACGACGTGAAGTTGCAAAATGAGTTGACCAAATTGGCGGGCGAATTCGGCGGGAAGGCGATATTGGCCCTGACGGTGCCCGACGCGGAGGCCCAGGAAAAATGGGCGGCGAAGCCGTTGCCGTTGGGGTACATCGCCCCGAATTTGGAAGATGACTATATTATTAAGACCGATAAGCAGGTTCATGCCAAGTTTGTGCGGCTGGCCGATCGCACCGTTGTGGATTTGAAACATTTCGTCACCGGGGCGAATGAGTCGGGATATCACGTTGTGGGGGCGAATTGGGGGGAACAGTTCCAGCTTCCCAAAATTGTCGCCGACCTGCGGAAGGCCGAAAAGGGCGATCGCGCCGTCCACGACCCCACACAAACCCTGGAAAGCGCCCGGGGTATCGAGGTGGGCCACATCTTCCAGTTGGGTAGCAAGTATTCCGAGGCGATGGGGGCGACTTATACTGATGAAAATGGCAACGATCTACCCTTGATGATGGGCTGCTACGGCGTGGGGGTGTCCCGTCTGGCCCAGGCGGCGGTGGAACAGTCCTATGATAAGGATGGGATTATCTGGCCGGTGGCGATCGCACCCTATCATGTGGTAATTGTAGTTCCCAATGTCAGCGATTCCAAACAAATGGAAGTGGCGCAACAGTTATATAAGGAACTGAATGCGGTAGGAATTGAAACCCTGTTGGACGACCGCAACGAACGGGCCGGGGTCAAGTTCAAAGATGCGGATCTGGTGGGAATTCCCTATCGGGTGGTGACGGGACGGGCTATCAAGTCCGGGAAAGTGGAGTTGGTGGAACGGGCTACCCACGAATCCGGGGAAGTTCCCTTGGATGGGGTGGTTTCGCTGCTGCAGGAGAAAATCGACCGGGCCTTGGAAAAGTAGGGGCTCCTGGAAGCGGAGGGAGCACAGGGAGCACAGGGAGCACAGGGAGCACAGGGAGCAGAGGGAGCTGAGGGAGAATACAGATAAAATTTTCCTCCTCCGCCTCCTGGAGCCTCCTCCGCCTCCTGGAGCCCCCTCCGCCCAGATCGCCCCGAAAATCGTCCGAGCAAATTAATTTTGTTTTAAGTATTGTTTCCGTTCCGTGATATTATTTGTGTTGGCTTGCAAAGCGCGGCTAGAGAGCTGCGTGGAGTTCTGACTCGGGTCAATCTGCCGGACGGATCGCTGTAACTTATGACTGATTCAGGGGAAATTTTAGAAGTCTCGTCTCCCGTACCGGAGACCGACTCTTCCATGCAAGAGTATTACCAGCTTCAACAGGAGTTGTTGCTGACCACCCTCGCGTTGGGGGGGGTAATCTTCGCGGCCGTTTGTTTTTTCTATCCCCTGAACGTCGCCCTCAACTACTTGCTCGGGGCGATTGTGAGTGTGGTGTACTTGAGGATGTTGGGCAAAGATGTTGAAAAAATCGGCACGCAAAAGCTGACGTTCAGTAAAAATCGTCTGGCTATCTTTGCGGGGTTGATGATTGTCGCGACCCAATGGAATCAGCTCAGAATTCTGCCGATTTTTTTGGGATTTCTAACGTACAAAGCCGCCCTCATCGTTTACTTGTTCCGAACCCTGATCCGGCCGAATCCCTGACGGGGAAAACCCGTTCGGAATTTTCCACTCCTTGATATGTAGGGGAACTCTCCTAAATGCAAATGTTTGATGTAATAAACGCCTTCGGATCATTTCCCCTCGCGGAATTGGAAGTTGGCAAACACTTTTACTGGCAGATCGGCAATCTCAAAATCCACGGCCAGGTCGTTTTGACCTCCTGGTTCGTCATTGCCCTGTTGCTGCTGCTGTCCATTTCTGCGACCCGAAATATTCAAAGAATTCCCAGCGGCTTGCAAAACTTTATGGAGTATGCCCTGGAATTTATTCGCGATCTGGCAAAAAATCAGATCGGGGAAAAAGAATATCGCCCTTGGGTCCCTTTTGTTGGTACATTATTCTTGTTCATCTTCGTGTCGAACTGGTCGGGAGCACTGATTCCCTGGAAACTCCTGGAGATTCCGGACAGTGAATTGGCTGCGCCCACCAACGACATCAACACGACGGTGGCTCTGGCGCTGCTGACATCCCTGGCGTACTTCTACGCCGGTTTCAGCAAGCGGGGGTTGGGATACCTGCTGAAATACGTTGAGCCGACACCGATCCTGTTGCCGATCAACGTTCTGGAAGACTTCACCAAACCGCTCTCCCTGAGTTTCCGTCTATTTGGGAATATCGTGGCAGACGAGTTGGTGGTGGCGGTTCTGGTGCTGTTGGTGCCGCTGTTCGTGCCGCTGCCCATGATGGTTTTGGGCTTATTTACGAGCGCCATCCAAGCCCTGATTTTTGCCACTCTCGCCGCCGCCTACATCGGTGAAGCGATGGAAGGACACGGCGAAGAAGAACACGAGTAATTGTTTTTTTTCTTCAATTTCTCGGTCGAAGTGTCAACCAACTGATAAGATTGTTGAGGGGCTCAAAATCAAACCCTTAATTTCAGTCGTCAACTTTTTTGTTTGAGGTAAGAGGAAACTATGGAATCGAATTTAACTGCTGCCGCCTCCGTAATCGCCGCCGCCCTCGCCATCGGTCTGGCTGCCATCGGCCCCGGTCTGGGTCAAGGTCAAGCGGCCGGTCAGGCTGTGGAAGGGATCGCGCGTCAGCCGGAAGCTGAAGGGAAAATTCGCGGAACGCTGCTGCTGAGTTTGGCTTTCATGGAAGCACTCACCATCTACGGTCTGGTGGTCGCCCTGGTGCTGCTGTTTGCCAACCCCTTCGCATAAGTCTTTCCCAATTTAGATTTCGGATTTGAACCGGCCGGTGTCGCTTCAAATCTGAAATCTAAAGTTTTGCGATTCTCCTAACAAGAGATGCCGCGCGGACGTATCGGTTAACGCCCTTCAAGACCAATGATTTACTCGACGATTCTGCTTGCCGTCGAAGAGGCGGCTACGGAAGGTGGCCTATTTGACTTTGATGCGACGCTGCCGTTAATGGCGGTGCAATTCTTGGTTCTGGCCGCCATCTTAAACCAAATTTTTTACAAGCCCCTGGGAACCGCCATCGATTCTCGGGCGGACTACATTCGCAAGAACAGACAGGATGCCAAAGAGCGACTGAGCAAAGTGGAAGCCCTGGCTCAACAGTACGAGCAAGAGTTAGCCGAAACCCGGAAACAGTCGCAACAACTGATCGCCGACGCCCAAGCCGAGGCCCAAAAAATTGCGGCGGGCAAAATGGCCGAAGCGCAACAGGAAGCCCAACAGATCAGAGAAAAGGCAGCTCAGGAAATTGAGCAACAGAAACAGGAAGCCCTCCAAGGGCTCGAACAGCAGGTTGACACCCTCAGCCGCCAGATTCTGGACAAACTCTTGGGACCCGGGCTGATCGGGTAGCGGTTTTCCGAACGCTGACTTTCACCCCTCCCAGGTCAAATTGATATGGGGAGGATTTGGCGGCGGCGCTCGGGCCGCGGCGATCCGGGACAGGGAAAACTGGCGCGATCGCGGTTTCTTCCCCCTGACCGTCAGTCGGGTTCGACCTTAACAATTGAGATTATGAGAAGAGGATGATGGGGAATGTTGTATTGCTGGCTACGGAAGCCGGCGCGGAAGGTGGTTTTGGTCTAAATTTCAATATTTTAGAAACCAACCTGATTAACTTGGCAATTATTATTGGTTTGCTCGTGTACTACGGGCGGGGCTTTCTCGGAAAAGTTTTGAGCGAAAGACGGGCTCGGATCGAGGAAGCCATCACGGAGGCGGAGCGGCGGGCGCAGGATGCCGCCAAGGCTCTGGCTGAACAGCAGGAGAAACTGACCCAGGCCCAGGCGGAGGCGGGGCGGATCAAAGCCGAAGCCCAGGAACGCGCCCAAAGCCTCAAGGAGCGCATCGCGGCTCAGGCGGCCGAGGACGTGGAGCGGATGAAGGCCTCCGCGAATCGGGATTTGGAAGCCGACCGAGAGCGGGCGATCGCGCAGTTGCGGGCTCTGGCCGTGTCCAAAGCCCTGGAACGCGCCGAAGGGCAGTTGCGGGAGCGCCTGGATGAAGGTGCCGGGCATCAAATTGTCGATCGCTCTCTGGCGTTACTTGGAGGAGGTTCATGAGCGGAATAGTCGGTGAAATTGTCGAGCCGTATGCAGCGGCGCTGATGTCGGTGGCCGGGTCCCACAACCTGACCGAAGACTTCGGACATCAGATGCGATCGCTCGTCGGCCTGTTGGACGAGTCGCCCGACCTGCGGGAGTTTCTCGGCAACCCGGTCATCGACCGCAACGACAAAAAAGCGGTCCTCAACCGGGTGGTGGGGGATGAGGTCAACCCCTTCCTGCGGAACTTCTTGATGCTGCTCGTCGATCGCGGCCGCATCCTGTTCCTCGCAGAAATCGGCCAACAGTATTTGGCCCTGTTGCGGGAACTCAACCAGACCGTTTTGGCGGAAGTGATCTCGGCTGTCGAACTCAACGACGACCAAAAGCGCATCGTCGTCGAGAAAGTCAAATCCCTCACCGGGGCGCGGGATGTCGAGCTGCAAACAAAAATCGATGCCGACGTCCTCGGTGGCGTGATCATTCAAGTGGGCTCCCAAGTCTTCGATGCCAGCCTGCGCGGACAACTGCGCCGGATCGGAGTGAGCCTGAACGCCAGTTGAGATCGGGGACGATCCGGCGGACCCGATCGCCATCCATTCACTTTGACCCCTAGCAACCGATCGATAAACACGAACTATGGTATCCATCAGACCTGACGAAATCGCCAATATCATCAGAGACCAAATCGAGCAGTACGACCAAGACGTAAAAGTGTCGAACGTCGGTACCGTGCTGCAAGTCGGCGACGGCATCGCCCGGATCTACGGCCTGGATAAAGCGATGGCCGGGGAGCTGCTCGAATTCGCCGACGGAACCATCGGTATCGCCCTGAACCTGGAAGAAGACAACGTGGGTGCGGTACTCATGGGCGAGGGCCTGGAGATCGAAGAAGGCTCCTCCGTCACCGCCACCGGCAAGATCGCCCAGGTTCCCGTGGGCGAAGGCACCCTCGGCCGGGTCGTGGACGCCCTCGGCCGCCCCATCGACGGCAAGGGCGACCTGCAAACCACCGAAACCCGCCTGATCGAATCCCCGGCGCCGGGTATCGTCGCCCGGCGCTCCGTTTGCGAACCCATGCAGACGGGGATCAGCGCCATTGACTCCATGATTCCCATCGGCCGGGGCCAGCGGGAGCTGATCATCGGCGACCGCCAGACCGGTAAAACCGCGATCGCCATCGACACGATCATCAACCAGAAAGAAGAAGACGTGATCTGCGTCTATGTGGCGATCGGCCAAAAGGCTTCCACCGTCGCCCAGGTGATCGACACTTTGGAAGAAAAGGGCGCCCTGGACTACACCATCGTCGTCGCGGCCAACGCCAGCGACCCCGCCACCCTGCAATACCTGGCCCCCTACACCGGGGCTGCGATGGCGGAATACTTCATGTACAGTGGCAAGGCTACCCTGGTCATCTACGACGACCTTTCCAAGCAGGCCCAGGCCTACCGCCAGATGTCCCTGCTGCTGCGCCGTCCCCCCGGCCGGGAAGCCTACCCCGGAGACGTGTTCTACCTCCACTCCCGCCTGTTGGAGCGGGCCGCCAAACTCAACGACGAACTCGGCGGTGGCAGCATGACGGCTCTGCCGATCATCGAAACCCAGGCCGGCGACGTTTCCGCCTACATCCCCACCAACGTCATTTCCATCACCGACGGCCAGATCTTCCTGTCCGCCGACCTGTTCAACTCCGGCCTGCGTCCGGCGGTGAACGCCGGGATCTCCGTGTCCCGAGTCGGGTCCGCCGCCCAAACCAAAGCTATGAAGAAAGTGGCCGGGAAGGTGAAACTGGAACTGGCCCAGTACGCGGAACTCGCCGCCTTCTCCCAGTTCGCCTCCGACCTCGACCAGGCGACCCGGAACCAGTTGGAGCGGGGCAAGCGCCTGCAGGAGCTGCTCAAGCAGCCCCAAAACTCTCCCCTGCAACTGTCCGAGCAGGTGGCCGTCATCTACTCCGGAATCAACGGCTATCTCGACGACATCCCCGTTGAGAAAGTCACCGCCTTCACTTCCGGACTGCGGGATTACCTGAAAAACAGCAAGCCGAAGTACGGCGAAATCATTCAGAGCCAAAAGCTGCTGACTGAAGAAGCCGAAGCCCTCCTCAAAGAAGCGATCGCCGAATTCAAGCAGACCTTCTTAGTTTCGGCGTAGGGGGTCGAATTGTCGGGGTGCGGTTCTTCGTCAGAGCCGCCCCCCACAATTGGCAACTGAGAGTTACCGAATAAAAAAAGCCATGTCAAACTTAAAAGCGATCCGCGATCGCATCGCATCGGTCAAAAATACCCAAAAAATTACGGAAGCCATGCGCCTGGTCGCCTCGGCGAAAGTCCGTCGCGCCCAGGAACAAGTCCTCGCCACCCGCCCCTTCGCCGACCGCCTGGCGGGGATTCTCTACAGCCTGCAGAGCCGCCTCCAGTTCGAGGACGTGGACTCTCCCCTCCTCGAACAGCGGGAAGTCAAAAAAGTCGGGCTGCTGGTGATTGCGGGCAACCGCGGCCTGTGCGGCACCTACAACAGCAACATCATCAAGCGGGCCGAGGCCCGGGCGAGAGAACTCAAAGCCGAGGGCATCGACTACAGCTACCTGCTCGTGGGCCGCAAGGCCAGCCAATACTTCACCCGCCGGGATGTCCCCATCAAAGACTGCCGGGACAACCCCGAAAAACTCCCCGCCGCCGAACGGGTGGCCGGCGCCGCCGACGAGGTGCTCTCCTGGTTCCTGTCGGGGGACATCGATCGCATCGAATTGATTTACACGAAATTCGTGTCTCTGATCAGTTCCAAACCGGTCATCCAGACCCTGCTCCCCCTCGACCGCCAAGGTTTGGAGGTGCAGGATGACGAGGTGTTCCGCCTCACCACCAAAGGCGGCCAATTTGACGTCACCCGCGAGAAGGTGGCAATCACCCCGGAAAACTTGCCCCGAGACATGATTTTCGAGCAAGATCCGGTTCAGATCCTCAACGCCCTGCTGCCGTTGTTCCTGACCAACCAACTCCTGAGAGCTTGGCAGGAATCCACCGCCAGCGAACTCGCGGCCCGGATGACGGCGATGAGCAACGCCAGCGACAACGCCAAGGAGTTGCAAAAGACCCTGACCCTTTCTTACAACAAAGCGCGTCAGGCGTCAATCACCCAACAAATCCTGGAGGTCGTCGGCGGGGCGGCGGCTCTGGAAGGTTGATAATTGATCATTGATAATTGACAATTGATCATTATTAATTGTTAATTATTAATTGTTAATTGTTCTCAGATGGGGATTTCTTTGATGTCGGAGATTCCCCGGGGGAGTGCGGTTTCGTCCGCGCTCCCTCTGTCCGTTTCTGGGGCGCGATCGCAGCGTCGGGCGAAGGGGCAAGAGCGACACATCCCCGACGCTTCATCCACCTGGGGGAAGGGTTCCCCCCGTTCGTAGCGGTTCAAATCATCCCCGAGGCGATCGCACAGATTTCTCAAATCCTGTTCCGTTTTTCGGTGGGTTTGGCGATCGTAGGAAAACGTCGCCTTTTCCGGAGGACTCTTCCTCGACGAACGCACGAACCAGTAAGTCATCGATACTTGTTCCGGGGAATAGTCGCTGGTTTCCACCAACAAATAAAGATATAAACGAGTTTGCCAATTGTTCGCCAAAGCTGTCCGATCTTTGGGACGGGGATAGGTTTTCCAGTCGATAATTTGGGCTTCCTTTTCCCCCGCGATCAACAGGTCGTAAACCGCCACGAGCAGGTACTCCCCGAACGACAGGCGGCGGTGATGTTCCGCATCCCGCCAAATTCCGCCCCGTTCGGGGGGTTGAAACAGTTCCGGCGCCGCCGCCATCAGGCCCCGGAACGCCTCCTCCAACTGGGGTTCTTCGGCCATCAACGCCGCGATCGGCAGGCCGAGTTCCCGCTGCTGCATCAACAAGTGGAACCGCTCCCCCCAGGCGATCCGTTCTTCGAGATCTGACGACTTCGGGGAGATCGAACCCTCCAAATCGGCGTGCTGAAACTGGCGCGGACAGCTTTCGAGCCGGTTTAAATGTTGCTGGGACAATCGGAATCGGATCATGGCGCGGTGCGCTTGTGAGTAGGGAGGACGACAAACCCATCGGGAATCGGGCGGGACATCCGTATTTTCACCCAACCCACCCCCGGCAGTTTGACCCGGTTGCCCTGAATCGGGTCTTTCCCGAGTTGGGGGAATAATAGCGATCGCAAGTATCGCGATCGCTCTCAATTGTCAACTGTCAATTTCGCCCAAGAGTCGGAGGATCGTCTCCACGTCGTGGAGTTCCCCGACGATCCGCCGCCCCGGTTTGGGCCAGACCTTCACCAGGGTCGGGGTGGCGGCAATTTGATTCGCCTCCGCCTGTTCGGGGTGCTTGAGGACATCGATCACCTTCAGGGTGTAGGGATGACTCAGCGATCGCTCCAACAGTTGGTGCAGGGTTTCCAGGGTTTGTTCCGTCGCCAAACTGTGACCCGAGACAAACAGGCGCAATACGTACCCCTGAGTTGATGCCGTCGGGGTTGCAGATTTAAACAAGCTCTGGGATGGCGGGAAAGACGTGATCCCACCCCTCGAAATATCCGTTTGAGTCTCCATTGGCTGAAACCTCACAATCAGGTCATGATTTTCCCAAAGTTCTGGAAATTGCCGATAGTAGGTTGCCAGGACGAGCGGATTGCAAAGCTCTTCGCTGACGTGGGCCGGCTGCCAAACCATGTCCCCGGCTTCAAAGATGGCATTGAGCAACATTTGATATTGCAGCACCTGGGGGTGAGCTTCGGCCGACACCTTCACTTCTTGAGTGTTCGGATCGAGCCAGCGATCGAGGGTAGCCGTGTAACACGGAACCAGAAAATGGGGGGGTTCAGGCAAACCGAGGATTTCTTGCAAAGCCGTACACAAATTCAGATGCCACCGTTGCTGTTTACTCGGATCGATGCAATAAATCAGGTCTCCCCCCGGCGTAAACAGTGCAATCCCCTTATATAAATTGGGAACCGTAGATGAATTCAAATTCCAGAGTATCGGTTCACGTAAAACTTTTGGGAGGGTTGGAAGCTCCGTGATTGATCGCGGAGAGGAAAACCGACTTAAGCGGCTTTAGCCGCCAGCACCCCCTTGCGGGGTGGAGGGGTATGGTTGCCCCTCCATGGAGCTATGGTTGGCTCC
>NZ_JAYFER010000538.1:0-82336 GCF_055795065.1 Lyngbya sp. CCY1209 | reverse complement strand
CATTGACTATGCCTTTAAGAGTTCAGTTTTGGACGGCTTAAGAATCCCCGCGTCTTTAGACCGGGGAGAAGTCAAGAGTTCGTCCTCGCCTTCACCCTGTTGCTCTCCGTTCTCGCCCAGTTGGGTTTCCCGACGGCGGTTTTGCGGTTGATCTCCCAATATCGGGTGACGGGGCAGTGGGGACACCTGGCGGGGTTGATTCGGGGCAGTTGGCGGCTCTGCACGGGTGTCGGGGTGTCGATCTCCCTGCTGGTGGCGGTGACTTTGGGGAGATTCGATGCCGACACTTGGATCGATTCCGTCCCCCTGCAAGTCGGGGTGTGGATGGTGCCGCTGTTCGCGATCGCCCAACTGCAATCGGAAATGGCCCGGGCCGTCCAAAAGGTCGCCCTCGCCTACGTCCCCTTCCGCCTCCTGTGGCCGTTTCTGGTGGCGGTCGGGACGTTGGGGCTCGCCGCCGCGGGGGTCCCCCTCACCGCCGTCGCCGTCGAGCAACTCTCCCTCCTCACCCTGGCGATCGCGATCGGCGTCCAACTGGTCTGGCTGCGGCGGACGTTCGTGGGAGAATTTCCCCCCGCACCCCCCGTTTACCGCCTCCGGGAGTGGCTGCGAGTCGCCCTGCCGCTGCTGTTGCAGGGGGTGTTTTTGATCGTCCTCAACCCAACCGACATTCTCATGCTCGGCTCGATGGTCGGGCCGGAGGCCGTCGGGATCTACAGCGTCGCCGCCAAAACCGCCCTCTGGTCGAGTTTCGTCCTCCAAGCGGTCAATACCGTGGCGGCTCCGGCTTTTGCCACCCTCTACACCCAGAGCGATCGCGGCGGGTTACAATCTTTGGTGGCGACGGTGGCTCACTGGATTTTCTGGCCCTCTTTAATTTTGGCGATCGCCCTGATCGGGTTCGCCCCGGCCATTCTGGGGCTGTTCGGGCCGGAGTTCGTCGCCGGACGGTGGCCGATGACGGTGTTGATTTTGGGGCAGTTGGTGAATGTGGGGAGCGGATCGGTGGGATACTTGATGGTGTTGACCGGACACCAGGATCAGTCCGCCTTCATTTTCGGATGCAGCGCCCTGGCTAATTTGATTTTGAACGCGATCGCGATCCCGTTTTTGGGCATCCTCGGCGCCGCGATCGCCACCGCCACCTGCATGGCGATTTGGAACGTCGTCCTCCACATTTTGGTGGTGCGCTATTTGGATATTTACCCCTCGATTATTTTCGCATTTTGGAAACCCAAATCGTCTTGATAGGGTCCGGGGCGCTGGGGTGTGGGGAAAATGAAAAATGAAAAATGAAAAATCACCCATTCCCGATTCCCTCCGCCTCATCAACGCATCTGTTCCCAGCAGCGATTCAGATAAATCCTCGCCACGCGATCGCCGGGATTTTGGCACAGACAATCCTGAAATCCCTGTTTGGCTTCCAAATAGCGGTTGAGATAGTACAGGAATAAAGAATGCTCGAATAGCACTTTAGTTTCCAACTTTTTCAGTTTCAATTCCGGCGGGTCGGGGTCGAAGATTTCGTACACCGTCACGGCGTCGGTTTTTCCTTTCACCCGCACGCGATCGACGATCCGAAACCCATAGTCATTGGGGTCGTCCAACCCCATCAACGTCTGGTGCGTAATCAATAAAGAAATCCCGTAATTTTTGGTCAAACTTTCGATGCGAGAAGCCAAATTCACCGCATCTCCGATCACCGTGCTGTCCATCCGATTTCGACCCCCCACCGTCCCCAGCATCAAATTGCCGGTGTGGATGCCGATACCGACGCGAATCGGCCGCCGTCCGGGCCGGCTGCGGGTCAAATTGTACTCGCCCAAGTGCCTCAGCATCGAGATGGCGGCTTGAACGGCGTGGTCAGGTTTTTCGCCGAATAATGCCATGATGGCGTCGCCGATATATTTGTCGATAAATCCGTAATTCTCCAAAATTGCCGGTTCCATGCGGCTGAAAAAGGCATTGATAAACTTGAAGCTATCTTCCGGCGTCATCCCCTCAGACAAACTGGTAAAATCCCGGATATCGGAAAAGAGAATCGACATTTCTTTTTGCACGGCTGTCCCCAACTGAACTTCCACCAAACTTTCGTAGCCCAAACAGGACAGAAATTCGTGGGGGACGAACCGCCCCGCCGCGTCGGTGAGTTCAAATTCCGCGTCCAGGGCTTTGTCCAAATTTCGGTTGAGTTGGGACAGTTCATCCAGCAATTTCAACCGTTCCGCCTCGGCTTTCTTGCGTTCTGTAATTTCCTCCAAAAACCCTTCGTAATAGAGCAAATTTCCCCCCTCGTCTCGGACGGCTCGCGCCGTTTCTGCGACCCAGATTTTTTCGCCGTCTTTTCGATAAACTTGACATTCAAAATTGGAGACTTCCCCCCGTTCTAGGATCGAGGTCTCAAAATTTTTGCGGTCGCCGGGATCGACGTAAACTTGCCCGGAAATATTGTCGATATTTTGAATCAAATCCGCCGGGGAATCGTAGCCCAAAATGCGGGCGATCGCGGGATTTGCCCTCAAAAATTTACCCTCCGGGCTGGTTTGAAATAAACCGTCCAGGGCATTTTCAAAAATACTCCGATACCGTTCCTCCGCTTCTCGGAGGGCGATTTCCCGGTTTTGCCGTTCGGTGATATCTTGAAACGCGATAATGGCATAAACCAAATTTCCCCGCCCGTCGTAGTGGGGAGTCACCCAACTTTCGACGGGAATCGTGCGATCGTCCAGTTCGATCTCCAAGGTGTAGGTGGTCGCCCGTTCCCCATTTAAAGACTGAACCGACGGAGATGTTTCGGAGGTAAAATTACAGTGCATTTGCAACATTCCGGCGAGTTCCAAACAAAATCCTCCGGGTTGCAAATCCCGGTCAAGCAACTGTTTCGCCTTTTGGTTCACATATTGAATGTTCCCCCCCGCATTCACTACGGCTACCCCGACGGGCATCCCTTCCAAAAACTGGGTCATCCGCGCTTCCCCTTCCCGGATCTTCGAGTACAGTTGGGCGTTGCGAATGGAGATGGCAGCCTGGGAAAACAAAACATTTAAAATTTCCAACCGTTCGGGGGTAAAGGCACCAGAAGTCAAGTTATTTTCCAAATATAAAATCCCCACCAACTTGCCCCGGTTACGGATCGGCATACACAGCACAGAAAGCACTTTTTTGAGTTGCAAATAAGCCTCTTTTTGCTCCCGGAGTTCCCGGCTGGCATTGGCCAAAATGGCGGGTTGTCCCGTCGCGATCGCCGCCCGCACGATCGCCCGGGATAAATCTTCGCTGGCGGCGAAGTCGATCGACTCCAAAACCGACAACACCCGGACGGTCGCTTTTTCCCCGTCGCCGCAATTCTCACACACGGCAATTCCTTCGATCGCCAAGTGTTCGGCCCGCGCCATTCCCGAAGTCGAATTTGCCAAAATAATGCAGCATTTTTGCGCCCCCGCCGTCTCCAAAAGCACCCGCATCAATTGGGTCAACAATTTCTTCAGGTCAATTTCCCCGGAGAGAGCCTGGGAAGCGCGAATCGTCGTCGATAAATCCAGGACGTCTGCCCCCGTACTGTCGGAAATGATCGTTTCGGTCGCCCCCTGGGGAGAGCGATCGCTGCGGGATAAAATCGGCGCCAGCAGCTTGGGATAAAGCGTTTCCAACTGGCGAATTTTTGCCGTCGCCCCCCAGCGGGCGTAACTGTAATAGGCCTCGATCAGATAGGTGCGGGCAATTTTATCCCGCCCCCAATCCAAATAAAATAACGCAGCCCGTTCGTTCGCCACCCCTTCCTCCCGGCGGTGGCGATATTGGCGGGCAATTTTCGCCACCAAATCGTAGGCTTCCATCGCCGCCAAGCGATCGCCCAAAATGCGATACCGCTCCGCTTCCACCAACTCGAATAGATGGCGATAATTCTCCGGCACGCGATCGCCCCACCGTTTGAGAATCTCCTGATTTTCCCCGACCCGACGCAGAATTTCCGGTTTCCGGGACACTTCAACTCGCGGATACATCGCCAGCCGCGCCAGGGAATCGTAGGCATAAAATAGGGCGGATGAGAAGGCAGAAATCGCGCCATTTTGGCGGGCGATCGCGGCTTCGGCGTGGCGGAATGCCTCGGTATCCTCCCCGAACAAATAGCAGACCATCAGGCGATCGAGAACCCCATCGAAGGGCGATTCCCTTTCCTCCCGCCGCGGCTCCGTTTCTCGGTCAACCTGACCTTGGAAAATGCGAACAATTTCGGAGGAACCGAGTTCGCCGAGTTCGTCCCCGGCCAGGTACGCCAGCCGACTCGACCGCCATCCCCACGGAAAGGACTCCCGCAATTCGTCGAGGGGCTCGATACGGGGTCGAATCCCCTCGTGGATCAGTTTCAGGGTCAGATCCCGCACGGGCTCGAAGGTCAGCCGGGGGAGCCATTCCAGTCCCCGCCGGACGCAGATTTCGGCGCGATCGAGGTCGCCGTCCCGGGCCGACAGGAAGCCGGCGGCGGCGTAGGCGAAGGCGCGACAATCCTCCGGCGCCAACCCACCGACCAGTTCCTGGGCGATGAGCCGGGACAGTTCGGGGGCCCGCTCCAGAGTCGCCCGCCAAATCAGGGACAGCAGGCGCGAGACGGCCCGGTTTTCACCTGTCGGGGCGATGTCCCCATCGCTGAAATGGATTTCCAGGCGTTTTCGGGGGTCTTGGAGCCGCTCCGGGGCGGGGTGGCGGGGCAGGTCGAAGCCGAGGGAGCGGCAGAGGTCGAGGGCGGTTTCGATCGCCCGGTCGGGGTCGGCGGCGAGTTCGGTTTGCACTCGGACTTCCCAGACGGCGAGCTCATCGGCCGGGGTGCGGGCATTGGCCAGGATGCGATCGCGCCATCGTGCCATCTGTTCCCCGTCTCCGGTCCGGTAGGCTACCCGCACCCCTTCGCCGTACAGGGCCAGGGCGAGGTCGTACTGTCGCGCCCAACCATTTTCTCCCAACAGACCCATGCCGATCATCAGGTGTCCGATGGCGGTGGTGTGGGCTTCGGCGGCCGCGGCCTGCCGTCCGGCGATCAGGTTGAGTCGGGCCAGGCGATCGCGTTCCGACGGTTCCGAAATCAATCCGATCCCCAAATTCAATTGGTTGACGACAGCGAAGATGTCCCGTCCCCCTCCCCCTCCCTTCCCGGTGTCGAGTTGGCGCCCGATTTCCAAGTGGATGGCGGCCCGCCGTTCCGGGGGGATCAGGTCGTAGGCGGCGGCCCGGATGCGGTCGTGCAGGAACCGATAGGCGGGTTCGGGGGAATTTTCCCCCGGGCACAAACCGATCAAGTTGGCGGCGATCGCTTCGTCGAGGATCGCTTCCATTTCCGCCTCGGGCATATAGCATATTTTTGACAAAATGTCAAGTTTCCATGGGGTTCCCAAACCGGCGGCCCGTTGCAAGGCCATTTGGGCGGCGGGAGTGAGCCGTCGCAGTTGGTTAGCGATCGCGGCCTGCATCCGGGGGGCGAGGGCTTCGTGTCCCCCCAACTCCACGGAGAGCGATCGCACCCGGTCCAGGTCGCCAGTCCAACCGCCCCCGGGTTCGGAGCGGACGATCCCCAACTCCGCGCAGACACTCAGCAGGCGCGTCACCGCCAGGGGGTTGCCCCCCGTTTGCAGGTGGACTTGTTTGGTGAGGGGGGCGATCTCCCCGGGGGCGGCGTCGGCGGACTCGCCGAAGAGGTCGGCGATCCAGGTGTCGAGGGTCCCCAAATCCAGGGGGGACAGGTGGAAGGTGTGGGTGGGAACGCGGTCGGCTCGCAAATCCAACCGCAGGGCCGGCGCCGGATGGCCCGGTTCCACCTCGTCATCCTGGAGCGCCAACAGCACCAACAAGCCCCGGGGGACGCGCTCCAACACAACCCGCAACAGGTGCAGGGACTCGGGGTCAGCCCGCTGGATGTCGTCGAGGAACACGATCGCGGGCCGGGTGCGGTCCATCTCCCAGGCCCGTTGCAGCGCCCGCCCGATCTGTTCCCCCAACAGCCCGGGAGACGGCTCCGGTTCGGATGGGGAAGTGGCTGGATGGAGTTGGCGCCAGACGTGCCGCCAGGGGCCGAGGGGGGGAGAATTGGAGCCGGCTTCAAATTGGCTCCCCGCGCAGGTGCCCCCGTCGGCGAGAACGGTGCGGGTCAGCTCTCGAATCAAGGCAGTTTTGCCGATCCCGGAAACGCCTGCCACCACGCCAAGACGCGATCGCTCCCGGGCTTTGGGCAGGAGGGCTTTGAGCTGCCGCAATTCGCGATCGCGCCCGTAGATGCGAGTTCCAAGGGCCAGGGGGAGGGCGATCAGGTTCGGTTGGGAAAGTCCGGCATCGGGGGTTCGGGTCAACCGTCGGAGGCGATCGAGATCGACCCGAATTTCCCGGGCTCTCTGATAGCGATCTTCGGGGTTTTTAGCCATCAATTTCAGGATCAGGTCGCCGAGGGGTGGGGGGATCTCGGGGTTGAGTTGCCGGGGCGGCGGGGGCATCTGGGCGAGGTGGGCATGGACCAACTCCATCGGGTCGGCGGATTCAAAGGGGAGGCGTCCGGTCAGCAGTTGATAAAATGTCACGCCCAGGGAATAGAAGTCGGTGCGGGTATCGACGCGCCGGTTGGTGCGTCCGGTCTGTTCCGGGGCGATGTAGGCGGGCGTCCCTTCCAGGGCCGGGGCGGCATTGAGGGCGACAACATCCCCGTCCGATAACTGAATCGAAATGCTGAAATCAATTAATTTGATCGAAAGGGTGCCGGGGTCGATGAGGAGATTTTGGGGTTTGATATCGCGGTGGACGATGCGGTGGCGGTGCAGGTCTTCGAGGATCTGAACGATTTGTCGGGCGACGGTGAAAAAGGTGGGCAGGTCGAGGGGGCGATCGCGCAGGAATTGGGCCAGGGACCCGGAGCCGTCGTCGGCCATGACCAGGGCCAGCCCGTTGCCGTGGGGTTCCAAGCCGAGGACATCGACGATCCCCGGTATGTCGAGGGAGCGGGCGATCGTGTATTGGCGGCGAAACTTGTCGAGGTCGGCGGCGGTGGGGTAGCGATCGCGCAGACATTTGATCGCCACGGGTCGGCGATCGCGCAGCCGAATTCCCCGGTAAACTAACGTTCTCGACCCGTCGTAAATCAAATCGAGAATCTGATAACCGGGCAGTTCCAATCTGTCCTCGGGGGCTTCCATGTTGCTCCGGTTCACCCTCCCCATGCTGAAATCGGTATGAAGCATTTCAACCCTGATATTTCCGCTCATCTGCGTTGCTTTTCGTTGATTAAATCCAATTCAAATTGGGGATCGAATCCCATTCGAGGCGACCGTCGATTGTCACACATCGTCCGTCCGCTTTGAAGGTCGGCACCGTGGTCAATTCGAGGGTTAAAATCGGGGTTTGGCGGCGATCGCGACAGTCGGAATTGACGGATTAAGCGACTCCCATATCATCTAGACTTGAGAGTGGAAAGGCAGAGTCCCGTGGGGTGTGAACGGTTTAGGGGTGAATTTCGCCGTCGGGCATGACGGCGGTTTTGAGATGGGTTCCAATCAGCCCGGTTTCGCTCAAATCAGCATCCAGAAGATTCGCTCCTTTTAGATTAGCATGACTCAAGTCCGCTCCCATTATCTGGGAACCCCTCAAAATGGCATCCGTCAGGTCGGCCCGCCGCAGGTCCGCATCCCGGAGGTCGGCGCGGCTCAAATCGGCCCCCGCCAGGGTCGCCCCGGACAAGATCGCCCCCGCCAGACTCGCTTTTCGCAGCTTGGCCCGGTCGAGGGTGGCGCGGCTCAAATTGGCCGCCGCCAGTCGGGCGTCGTCCAAATTCGCCGCTGTCAAATCCGCCCCTTGCAAGTTCGCCGCCACCAGATTCGCGTCGCGGAGGCAGTGTCCGGCCAGTTGCGCCCCGGCCAAGTCGATCCCCCGAAAGTTGCGGTGTCCCCGCCCGTATCGCCGCCGCAATTCGTCCGCCGCATTCAAGCCGATCTGACGTCCGGGAAACGATCCCACCCGAAATGTCAGGGAATCTCGATGTCGGATCGTGCGCCACAGTTCGCCGTAAAAGGGGAAGTTGCCGATGCCGCTCAGGCGAACCCAGCCCCGGGTGCGGGTTAGAGCGATAAATAACTGATGGCGCACGGTGACGCTCTCCACAGAAGCCGCCAAGCGATCGAGGCCCACCAGATACACCAGATCGGCTTCCTGGCCTTTGGCTTGGTGGATGCGGGAGAGGGTGATGCCGCCTTCGCACCAAAAGCGATCGCTCCGGGGTGTCCGGCGTTCCCGCGGCAAGCAGTTGCACTCGGGCTGGCCGGGAATGAAAATATCTAGACCTTGCCCGATGAGAAAATGGGCGACTTGCGCTTCCAACTGCCCGGCGGCGGAACCCGTCCCCAAAATAATGACGAGCAGTTCCCGGCTGGGGCGCAACCCATCGACCCTGAGATTGTAAACGAGGCGATCGGCCAGGGCCGCGAGTTCCTCCGATCGCGAGGCATAGGTTTCAAATTCGATCGCAGAGCGTTCCCACCATTGCGGCAGGGGATGGGGGGGGTCTGGTTGGGGGGGGGGTGCGGCGCGATCGTCACCTGTTGGCCGGGACGAAAGGGAGTTTGAGAAGAGGTAACATCGGTTTTCACATCATAACCCAAGGATCGCCAATCCCCAGGGGAGCGGATCTGGGTGAGGGCTCCCCCCCGGTGCAGCAGTCCGAATGCGATCGCATGGGCGACGGTGAGGACCGGAGCGGGGGTGCGGTAGCCCCGGCGCAGGACAATGGTTTTCGGGAGTCCGTCGGGATAAAAACCCGCCACCATCTGTCCCAACTCGTCTCCAAACAGTTCGTCCGCCGTGGGGACGGTGAGGCACTGCAGGGCTTGCAGTTCGTCGTAGGCCCAAATCAGGCGGCGATCCCGCTGGGAAACGGGGCGTAGGGATTGGTAGGCCATCCAGAAAAAGGGCTGTTTGTCCCGGAATTTGAGGGCTTCGTCGGCGACGAGATCCTGGGCTTCGTCGATCAGGAGGGCGTCGAAGATATCGGGAACCGGGGCGGTTTGCAGCAAGTGGGAGCAGGCGCGGGCGAGGTTGTCCTGGGGCGTTTGGCCTCCGGCTTCGTCGGCACTCAACGATCGCACCCCGGCCGTTTCGCACAGGAGCCGGTAGAGTCCGGGTTGGTCGCGGCTCCCCCAGGCGTGGAATACTCTTAAATTGGGCGAGTCGGGGTCGTATTGGACGCGATCGCAACTGAACCGTCGCAGCCAGCGGTCTAAATGGTCAATGATGGGATCGCGGAGGGTACGGCTGAAAAATACCAGGGCGATCGTCCAATCGGGGTGTTTGAGGTGCATATGGGCGGCTTTTTGGCACAGCAGCACCGTCTTGCCCGACCCGGCTACCCCCCGAATCCGCTGCGGCCCGGGGGGGATGCGTTTGGCGAGGTGTTCCTGTTCGAGGTCAAATTTGGCTAAATGTTCCCGCATTCGGGCGACGATCGCGCCTCGGGTGGGGGTTTCTGGATTCACAAAAAAGCGACGACTGGGGGGGCGAAATAGGGATGTCCCGCCGATGACGCCGAGCAACTGTTTCCAGCGATCGCCCGAGAGCGGCCGGCCGGGGGTGAGGGAGGGGATCGCTTCGATTTGCCGGAGAATGGTATGGGGATCGTCGAGATCGTCGGCAAATAGGATGGGGGGAGAACTCGGGAGGCGGTCGAACCCGCGATCGCGCCATTGGGCCCGGGCGATTTTCGGTAGCGCCACCAAAGCGCGACTCGGGACGTTGCCCTTGAGAGTCGTTTCGCGATCGCAGTAGTCCAACAGGGCGAACAAATGGGTTTCGGCCTGTTGATAGGGGTTGCCGCGGGCGGTATAAAAGTGGCAAAACTCCCACCAGTGGCCGGAAATGCCCCGGATCTGGTCGATGGCGACGGATTTGACCTCGATGGCGACCAAACCCAATTGGGTGTCGGCGATCAGCACGTCGGGTTCTTTGCGGAAGTCCCCCACTGTTGAGAAAATCGGATAGCGCCAATAGGCCAGACAGTCGCGATCGGCGAAGGCCGCGCAGATTCCGTCCCAAACCCGCCGTTCCCCCGCTTCTCCGGCGTCGCCCACCATTTCGGCGGCGATAAACTTTTGCGGTGTCCCCGCCGAACTTAAGCCCATTGACTGATAGGATTGAAGAGTCAAAGATTCGCCATTGATGCGATCGTCGGTGCATCTTGTCGGTTGACGTTCGGATTTCACTCTAACAGAGGAAAGAGCAGTTAGGATGGAGCAGACCGAATGAAATGGGCGACCCAATTCTGTCACCTTGCCCTCCGTTATCACCCCACTTGAGTTTCATGGCTCCCGATCGCCTGACTTTATTGCTATTGACGAGTTTGACCGGACTGGGACTCTCCGCCAGCCCGGGCCGAAGTGTGGCGCTTCCCCCGTTGCGGGAAGCCTCCCCGATGGTAGAATGGCGATCGCCCGACATCGCCCCGACCCCTCCGGATGTCTTACTTTTAGCCCAGGACGATTCCGAACCGGCCGAAGAAAAACCCCCGTCCCGGTTTCCCAAAGCGCTGTTTCTTTTGGCGATCGGAGGGATCATCGTCACCGCCGGGGCTGTCTTCATCCTGATGCGACTCCTGCACCCCCCCCACTTGGAGGAAGAAGAAGGCGAGGAAACTGAAGAAGTCGCGCCCGACGAACCTCTCATTTCTCTGTCCCCAGATCCTCCACCCGCCGCCAACCCGTTTCCCTCCGAGCCGGACGAGGAACCTGAAACTGCCCCCCTCCTGCAAATTCCGGCCGAGGAACCCCATCCCGAAGCCGAAAAAAATGGCACCCGAAATGTCCGGGTTCCGCCTCCCGAAGCGGCGGAGCGACCCCAACCCGCGATCCGCGACAGCGCACCTATCCGAGACAGCGCACCTATCGGCGACAGCGCACCTATCGGCGACAGCGCACCTATCACACCCCAGCCCCCTCCCCCCCAGCCGATCCCGGATCGGGTCGAGCAACTGATTTTACAGCTACAATATCCCGACCCGGCCAGCCGCAGCAAGGCGATCTGGGAATTAGCCCAAGATGGGGACTCGCGGGCGATCGAGCCCTTGGTGAATTTGCTGTTCACGTCGGACTCGAAGCAGCGGAGCATGATTTTGGGGTCCCTGTCGGAAATCGGCACGCGGACTCTCAAGCCGATGAGTCGGGCGCTGATCTTCTCGCTACAGGATGAAAACCCGGAAGTGCGGCAGAATGCGATCCGGGATCTGACGCGAATTTACGATCTGATGTACCAGACCAGCCAAATTTTACAGCGGGCGATCGACGATCCGGAGCCGGAGGTGCGGGAGACGGCTCGCTGGGCGGCGGACAAGTTGAGTCGGATGCGGCCTTTGCCGATGTCAACGAACGATCCGCCCCAGCGGTGACGGAATTTTTTTTATAATGTAAAATGCGGCAAATTTTGGGGAATCCAAATATTGGGATGGTGAGGAAATGCAGAGAAAATGTGTTTCGATAAAAATGGGACGGGTATATGATCTTGTGGTGAGTCGGGTGCGGGAGTCGGGAAAGGAAAATTAAACGATCGATTGTCCGCGGTCAATTATCAATTATCAATTCTTCCCCGCACTCCAATCCTGTGGTAGAGTAATAATTTGTCTGAAGTCTGCCCAACCTGGATCGTCTCCCATGCCTAGCTTTTTACTCGAAGTCGGTACAGAAGAACTGCCCGCCACCTTTGTCGGAAGCGCGATCGCCCAGTGGCAGGCCCTCGTCCCCGCCACCCTGTCGGAACAGTACCTCACCTGCGAGTTGGTGAACGTCTACGCCACACCCCGACGGCTGGCGATCGCGATCGCGGGACTCCCGGACAAACAGCCCGATCGCCAAGAGGAAATCAAGGGCCCCCCCGCCTCCGCCGCCTTCAAGGACGGCAAACCCACCAAAGCCGCCGAGGGGTTCGCCAGAAAACAAGACGTCAATTTGGAAGATCTCGAGGTCCGCCCCACCAAAAAGGGCGATTTTGTCTTCGTCCTCAAACACATTCCCGGGCGCCCCACGGCGGAAATTTTGACCGAATTAGTCCCCCAGTGGATCGACAAGCTGGAGGGGAAACGGTTCATGCGGTGGGGAGATGGGGACCTGCGGTTTCCCCGTCCGATCCGCTGGCTGGTGGCGTTGCTGGACGGTGAAGTGTTGCCCCTGACGATCGCCAACGGTTCGGAAACGATAACGAGCGATCGCGTCTCGGAGGGACACCGAATCCTGCACCCCGACCCGGTTTCCATTCCTACTGCCACAGATTATATCGAATGTCTCCGCAGTGCTTTCGTGGAAGTCGATCCCGAACGGCGCCAGAGTGCGATCGTGAAAGGGGTGAAAACGGCGGCGAAAAGCGTCGGCGGCGAGGCGGAAATTCCCGCAGATCTCCTCGATGAAGTCGTCAATTTGGTCGAGTGGCCGACGGCCGTGGTGGGGACGTTCGACCCCGAATTTTTGGTGCTGCCGCCGGAAGTCAGCAAAACCGTGATGGTGACGCACCAGCGCTATTTTCCCGTGTTGGAAAGCGGTTCCAAACCGGCGCTGAAAGCCAATTTTATCACCATTTCCAACGGCGATCCCGCCAAGTCTCAAATCATCGCCGCCGGTAACGAGCGGGTGATCCGGGCGCGGCTGGCGGACGGGGAATTTTTCTACAAAACCGATTTGAAAAAAACCCTGGAAAGCTATCTCCCGGAACTGGAAAATGTCACGTTCCAGGAAGATTTGGGATCGGTGCGGGATAAGGTGAATCGCATCGTCGCCAACGCCGATCGCATCGCCGGACAGCTTCAAGTCGGCGAACCGGAACGCGCCCACATCAAACGCGCCGCCCTGTTGTGCAAGGCGGATCTGGTGACTCAGATGGTGTACGAATTCCCCGAATTGGAAGGAATAATGGGGGAAAAATACGCGATCGCGGGGGGGGAACCGGAACCCGTCGCCACCGCCATTGTCGAACATTATTTGCCCAGGGGGGCGAGCGATCGTCTGCCGGGAAATATCGTCAGTCAAATTGTCGCTTTGGCCGACAAACTCGATACCCTGGTGAGTATTTTCGGTTTGGGAATGCTGCCCACCGGTTCTTCCGATCCCTTCGCGCTGCGGCGGGCGGCGAATGCGGTGGTCAACATCATTTGGGATGCCGACCTGCCCCTGAATTTATATCAAATTATCCAGGAGTTGACGACGGATTTTGTCAACAATAATCCCAATGCAATGTTGGGTCTGGTGCATCATGTGGACGAGTTCTTCTTGCAGCGGATTCGCACCCTTTTGCAGGACGAAAAAGGCATCGATTACGACCTGGTAAACGCCGTTTTGGGCGACGAAGATCTCGAATACACGGAACGGGCATTGAAGGACTTGTTGGATGTCCGCGATCGCGCTTTATTCTTGCAGGAAATTCGCGACGACGGCACGTTGGATACTATTTACGAAACCGTCAACCGTTCCACCCGCCTCGCCAAACAGGGGGAGTTAGATACCGCCCAACTCAAACCCCACGCGGTCGTCAATCCGTCCCTATTCGACAAATCCTCGGAACAGGCATTTTTCGAGGGGCTCGAAGCCTTAGTTCCCAAAACCCAAGCCGCCCGAGAAACCCGCAACTATCGGCAGTTGGTGGAGGCTTTGGCGGAAATCGCCCCCACCGTCGGTGCCTTTTTCGACGGGCCGGACAGCGTTCTGGTGATGGACTCGGATCTGAAGGTGCAACGCAACCGCCTCAACCTGCTGGGTTTGTTGCGAAATCACGCCCGAGTTTTAGCAGATTTTGGCGCGATCGTCAAGAGTTGATTGGTGTGGGGAAGAAACCGGGTTTCTAGGAGGGTTTTTCGTTCCCCACCCAGATGTAAATAGAAACCGGGTTTCTAGAGCGATCGCGTGGGGGGAAGAAACCGGGTTTCTAGGAGGACTTTCGTTTTCCCATCTAGATCTAAATAGAAACCCGGTTTCTAGACTCGGGTGGGGAGGAAGAAACCGGGTTTCTATGAGGGTTTTTCGTTCCTGACCGGAGATTGTATTAGAAACCCGGTTTCTAGTTATCGGAGGCGAGGAGTTCTTTGGGAAACAGCTTCCAGCCTTTGAGGACGAGGAGAATCAGGCCGGAGAGCACGATCCAGTGAGCCAAGGTGAGACTCAACACCAGGCCGACGGCGGCGACGATCGCCATGACGAGTTTGATCAGTTCTTCCTGGGTAGAAGTGTAGACGATAACTGCCAGAAAGGAAACGGCGATCGCGATCAGGGAGGGCAAGAATCCGGTGAGGGTGAGTTCCATGATGTCGGCTCCGGTAGGGGATATGTTTAAAGTACGGGTCCGTCGAGGGATTTCGTTGCCATCCCCTGCAAGTTTCGCAACTGGTTCCCCGGAAGCTTTCGAGAAATCGGATGGGTGGCATTCTCCGGCGGGGGAGGGTGTGCGGGTTCGCCAACTGACACAGGGGAACTCGGACTTACAGCAATTTTCAAGTCAGTGAGATACAAAGATCGAGTTCAAGTCCCCCTTGTTAAGGGGGATAATGGGGGATCGAACCATATCGCAGCGGATAGACAACTGCTATTAATGTAGGGAGCAAGTGCCGGGGGTATGCGGCTGTGCCCTCCGGGATGGGGCGATCGCCGGGAGTCAGATTGGCGACGCTGATGGTTGCGATTGATTAGATGGCGATTAGTTAACTTTCTTTTAAACCGTTCTTAAATTGGATTTGATATGTCTGGCCTAAGCTGATAGGCAATCCACATCATAACCAAGGGTTAAGCCACATTTAGACTTATGCTGTTAAAAGGAATGCAGTTTACCAACCGCTGGGCTTGGGCCGGGGTTTCGGCTCTGGTCGCAACCGCCCTTTCCGTGGCAGTGCCCACGCTGCGATCGCAAAGTTCTTCCACCATTAAAATCGACGGTTCCAGCACGGTATATCCCATCACCGAAGCCGTCGCGGAGGAATTCCAAAAAGCCCAAAATGGCTCGGTTCGCGTCACCGTGGGAATTTCCGGAACCGGCGGCGGTTTCAAGAAATTCTGCGCGGGTGAAACGGACATTTCCGATGCCTCCCGACCCATCAAACCTTCGGAACAGGAACAGTGCAAAGCGGCGGGAATTAGCTATATCGAATTACCAGTCGCCTACGATGCCATCACCGTGGTTGTCAACCCCCAAAACACCTGGGCGGACAACATGAGTCCCGCTGAACTCAAGAAAATGTGGCAGGCATCATCCCAGGGAAATGTCACCAAATGGAGCGACATCCGTTCGAGTTGGCCCAACGAACAATTTACGTTGTTCGGCCCGGGTGCGGACTCCGGAACCTTCGACTATTTCAACGAAGAAATTCTGGGGGACAACAACAGCAGCCGCACGGACTACACCCCCAGCGAAGATGACAACGTTTTAGTCCAAGGGGTCGCCCGCAATAAGAACGCCTTGGGTTACTTCGGTTACGCCTACTACGACGCGAATAAAGGCCGGATAAAATCCGTTAAAATTGACGGCGTTGCACCCTCCCCGCAAACGGTGAACAACGGCACTTACAAGCCCTTGTCCCGGCCGATTTACATCTACGTCAGCACCAAAGCAGCCCAGCGTCCGGAAGTGAAGGCGTTCGTAGAATACTACCTCAATAATGCTCCCAAATATGTCCGTGAAGTTGCCTACGTTCCCCTCCCCGCAGCCGACTACAAAATGGCGATGGAGCGGTTCCAAAAAGGTCAGACCGGTCGCGTTCCCCTGCGGGCTGGACTATAGTTTTGATTGAGATAGTTGGGTAGCAGTCGCCAGGATACTGAGGAGATCGAAAAACTCTGAAACTCAGACAGTGGGAGTTTTTTCACCTTATTGCCTGTTGCCTGCCATAAAATTGAGAGCGATTAGATCTCAATTTTCCTAATCGCTCTTTCTGTATCAATTGACGAGATGGAACCCAGCGCTGAGATCTGATGGTTAAGGAAACCCTGAAACCGACTCAAAAATCTTTTAAAGTCGATCCGAAATTGATTCGCAATGTGCGGGAATGGGCGATCGAGGCGGTGTTATTTTTGGCGGCGTTTTCTTCCGTCGCCACGACGATCGCGATCCTGTTTATTTTGATCGAAGAGTCGGTGCTCTTTTTTCAAGAAGTTTCGATCTTTGAATTTTTGACGGCGACGGAGTGGACTCCCCTCTTCGGCGATCCGCAATACGGGATTTTGCCCCTCGTTTCGGGGACGATGGTGACAACGGTTGTCGCCCTGTCGGTGGCGATCCCCTTCGGGACGATCGCGGCGATTTATTTGAGCGAATTTGCCCCCCTTCGCCTGCGGGAAGTCATCAAACCCTGTCTGGAATTGTTAGCAGCCATTCCGACGGTGGTTTACGGCTATTTTGCCCTGCTATTCGTGACGCCTTTACTCCAGCAAGTCTATCCCGAATTGCCGGGATTTAATATGCTGTCGGCGGGGTTGGTGATGGGGTTGATGATCCTGCCCTTCATCAGTTCGGTGAGTGAAGATGCGATGCGATCGGTTCCCGTGGAACTGCGGGAGGGTTCCTATTCGATGGGGGCGACTCGCCTACAAACATCACTGCGGGTGGTGTTTCCGGCCGCGATTTCCGGCATCAGCGCCGCCTACATTTTAGGCGCTTCTCGGGCGGTTGGAGAGACGATGATCGTGGCGATCGCGGCGGGTTTGCAACCGAAATTGACCTGGAATCCCACGGAACAAGCTGCCACAATTACCGCCTACATCGTCCAAGTTAGTTTGGGCGATTTACCCCACGGAACCCTGGAATATCGGACGATTTTCGCAGCCGGTTTGACCCTGGTTTTGATAACCCTTTGCCTCAATATTATCGGGCATTTCCTCGCCAAACACTATCGAGAAATTTACTAAAAAATGCCAGAAAGTTTGGAAACGATTCGCGCCGACATTTCCCGGCGAAAAATGTTCGACCTCATCTTTATGATCGTCGGGCTGATGGTGATTTTCGTCGCCATATTAGTTTTGTTGGGATTGACGCTGCAAATGGCGATCGAAGGCGCACCCCGTCTCACGCCGGAATTTTTCACCTCTTTTCCCAGCCGTAAACCGGAACAAGCCGGGATTTTATCAGCCTGGGTGGGGACGACCTTGGTGATGCTGGTGACGGCGTTTGCTGCGGTTCCCCTCGGCATCGCTGCGGGTATTTATTTAGAAGAATATTCCCGCAAAAACTGGATCGCCGATATCATCGAAATCAATGTCACCAACTTGGCGGGGGTTCCGTCGATTATTTACGGATTACTTGCCCTCGGTTTGTTTGTCTATCAGTTGGATTTGGGGCGCAGTATTTTATCGGCGGGGCTGACGCTGGCGCTGCTGATTTTGCCGGTGGTTATCGTGACGACTCGGGAGGCACTTCGCGCCATTCCCAGTCACTTGCGGGAGGCGGCTTATGCCTTGGGGGCGAGTCGGTGGCAGATGATTTGGGATCATATTTTACCCTACTCGTTCGGGAGTATTTTGACGGGCGTTATCATCGGTTTGTCGCGGGCGATCGGAGAAACAGCCCCGGTGATTACGATTGGCGCCCTGACGTTTATCGCCTTTTTACCGGAGTCTCCTTTTACCAATGAATTTCCCTTTTTTACCTTCGATTGGTTGCGAGAACCGTTTACGGTGATGCCGATTCAAATGTTCAATTGGGTGTCCCGTCCGAACCCGGAATTTCACGCCAACGCGGCGGCGGCGGGGACGGTTTTGGTGGGGATGACGATTTTGATGAATGGGGTGGCGATTTACATCCGCTATCAGTTTCGTCGGGGGGTGAAATGGTGATTTTTTGAGATCCCCCCCAGCCCCCCTTAAGAAGGGGGGAGTTGGGTTAAAGAACCCTTGAGAAGGGGGGAGTTGGGTTAAAGATCGATATCCGATGTTCCGGAAGAATCCCCCCCAGCCCCCCTTGGTAAGGGGGGAGTTGGGTTAAAGAACCCTTGGTAAGGGGGGAGTTGGGTTAAATAACTTGAATTGACTTTCGATTTTTACAAGATGAAAGATAAAGCGATCGCACTCCAAATAGCCAAGGCAGAAGTCAGAAATCTCAACTTCTACTATGATTCTTTTCACGCCCTAAAAAATATCAATTTGGTCGTCCCGGAAAAGCGAGTTACGGCGTTGATCGGGCCGTCCGGCTGCGGCAAAACGACGCTGCTGCGGTGCTTCAACCGGATGCACGACCTCTATCCGGGAAATCGCTACGAGGGGGAAATTTTACTGGATTCAATTGATATTTTGGGAAAGGCGATCGACCCCATCGAAGTGCGGATGCGGATCAGTATGGTGTTTCAAAAGCCGAATCCGTTTCCGAAATCGGTGTATGAAAATGTTGCCTATGGGTTGCGGTTGCGGGGGGTGAAAAAACGGAGTGCGATCGATGAAAAAATCGAACAGGCTTTGCGAGAGGCGGCGTTGTGGGATGAGGTGAAAGATCGCCTTCACGATCAAGCCTACAACCTTTCGGGGGGGCAGCAGCAGCGGTTGTGCATCGCCCGGGCGTTAGTGGGAAATCCGGAAATTATTCTATTTGATGAACCGACTTCTGCCCTCGATCCGATCGCAACATCAAGTATTGAGGGTTTGATGAGTGACTTGAAACAGCACGTCACGATTTTGATCGTCACCCACAGTATGCAGCAGGCGGCGCGTTTTTCGGATTATACGGCGTTCATGTATCTGGGTGAATTGCTGGAATTTGGATCGACATCGGAGGTTTTTACCAATCCGTCTAATAAGAGAATGGAGGATTATTTGAACGGGCGAATCGGGTAGTCAAGAAAAGAAACCGGGTTTCTATGAGGGTGCGTCCTTCCCAACCCAAAATGTAAGTATAAACCCGGTTTCTAGACTCGGGTGTGGGGAAGAAACCGGGTTCCTATGAAGGTTTTTTCTTTCTCACTGGAGATTGTATGAGAAACCCGGTTTCTAATTTTCGTTTCGAGTGATCGCGATTTTCTGTTATATTAGGTTAATATGACGTTTGCGTGACTCCCAATGTGGCAGGTTCGTCCCTCCCTAGAATTACCCGATTGGCTGATTCCCGAAATCCGACGCCATGCCCCGCAGGTGTCCGGATATCACCTCGCCCAACTGCTGCTGGAACGGGGAATTTCCACCCCCGAAAAATTGGCGGGATTTTTGCAGACGGAGTGCTATCAACCGGCGAGTCCCTTGGAATTTGGGGCGGAAATGGAACGTGCGATCGCCCGTTTAATTTCGGCCCGCGATCGCCTCGAAAAAGTCGCCATTTGGGGAGATTTCGACGCCGACGGCATCACGGCAACTTCCGTTTTGTGGGACGGTTTGGGAGAGTTTTTTGGCGAGTCCCTTTCCTACACCATCCCCAACCGCTTCACCGACTCCCACGGACTCCACGCCAAGGGCATCGAAGCCTTGGCGGAGGGGGGGTGCACGTTGATCGTCACCTGCGACACCGGCAGCACCAATTTGGCGGAATTGGAACTCGCAAACCGCCTGGGAATTGATGTCATCGTCACCGATCACCACAGCTTACCCGACACTCGTCCCCCCGTCGCTGCCATCATTAATCCCCGCAATTTGCCCGCCGATCATCCCCTCTATTACCTGTCCGGGGTGGCGGTGGCTTACAAGTTGGTGGAGGCGTTATATTTTGAGTTGCCGGAGGTGCCCCGGCGTCCGTTGTCGGCGTTGTTGGATCTGGTGGCGATCGGGTTGATCGCCGATTTGGTGGAACTTCGGGGGGACTGTCGCTATTTGGCACAATTGGGGATTCAACACCTGCAAAAACAACTGAAAACCCCCACCCGTCCGGGAGTGGCAAAACTGCTGAAATTTTGCAAGGGAAGTGGCGATCGCCCCACGGATATTTCCTTCGGTATCGGGCCGCGAATTAATGCCGTCAGTCGCATCCACGGCGACGCCAGTTTTTGTGTTGAATTACTAACCAGCCGGGACGAAAAGCGGTGTCATCAATTGGCGTTGGAAACGGAACTTGCCAACACCCGCCGCAAGGAGTTGCAGCGAGATGTCCTCTGGGATGTGCAGAAAAAATTGCAGAAATTGGATTTATCAACGACTCACGCGATCGTCCTCAGCGATCCCCAATGGCCCGTGGGGGTGCTGGGACTGGTGGCGGGGCAAATTGCCCAGGAATACGGACGCCCCACGATTTTATTGAGTACCGAGGGGGCAGCGGAAACCGGACTAGGACGGGGTTCTGCCCGTTCGGTTCATAATATCGACCTGTATGAATTGGTTCGCAGCCAAGCCCCTTTATTGCACCGATTTGGGGGTCATCCCTACGCGGCGGGGTTGAGTCTTCCGGTGGAAAATATCCCGTTATTTGCGGAAGGAATCGATCGCCTCCTGGGTGAACGGATGGGGGGGCTGCTGTCCCTCGAACCCGTGATGACCGCCGATTTTGTCTGTACCGTTTCCGAGTTGGGCTATGATCTATTTCAAGAGTTGAAATTACTCGAACCCTGCGGCATAGGAAATCCGGTGCCAAAGTTCCTAATCAAAAATTGCTGGTTTGGCGATATTAAAAACAAGAATCAAACCGATCTTCGAGGTCGGAAGGTTCGCTATATTAAAACAACTTTTAAGTTATTTGATGAGTCTTGTGAATCGGGGTTTCCGGGGGTTTGGTGGGGTCATTACGAGTATGAATTGCCCCGGGGCCGCTGTGATGTGATAGCGGAATTGGATTTCAATGCTCATCAAAAGCAGTATGAGGCGCGACTGGTGGCGGTGCGATCGGCAGTTGGGGCGACGGAAACGACTCCCGAACCGATTCAAATTGATGAAATCATGGATTTAAGAAATAACGAAAATCGAGATATTCTCGATTTAGAGAATGGCAAAAAACCGCTGATTTTGAAAAAATGCCCGACCAGTTGGGACGAAATGCGGATTTGGTTTCGGCGGGCGTTCAATCAGGGTAAAAAACTGGCGATCGCCTATTCTAACCCCCCGAATCCCTCCCCGGTTGAGGTGTGGGAAACATTGGTGGGTATCGCCAAATATTTGAGTCGGACACATCAACCTGTCACCCGGCAAAAATTACTGGCAAAGTTGAAGATCGGAGACGTATCATTAAAGCGGGGGTTCGATTGTCTAAAATGTCTGGGATTTCAGGTCGAATATCAAACGGATGGGGAGGCGAAACGGCAGTTTTTGATTCGGGCGGATAAGGGAGCGATCGCGGACGCTTCCCATCCCGAATTATCGGCTTTGTTGGACTTATTTTTTTCCACCATTCGAGAAGAACAATTCAGACAGCAATATTTCTGCAATGTTTCTCTGAATACCATTTGTGCGATCGCCCATCAGACGATTTTGTTGGGTGAAGAAGAAAACCCGCTTGGGAATCAATTCCCAAGCTAACAGCACAAATCCTCTTCAGAGGATTATATCATTACAGATATTATTGTCGAAAAGCCATAGTTTCGACCAGTCCTCTGTGCCTGGAGTGGTGAACTATTCTTCCACCTGATAACCCAACTCCGCCAACTGAGTTCGGGACTGCCGCCATTTCGGTTGAACCCGGACGAATAACTCCAAATAAACCTTCCCGGCGACCAACTTTTGAATCTGCTGGCGGGCGGCACTTCCAATGTTTTTCAACATCTGTCCGCCCTTGCCGATAATAATCCCTTTTTGGGAGGGGCGTTCGACGTTGACGGTGGCGAGAATGCGGGTTATTGTCGGTTCTTCGACGACTTTATCGATCGCGATCGCCACCGAATGGGGCACCTCTTCCCGCGTTTGTAGGAGGATCTGTTCCCGGATCAATTCTCCCATGATAAACCGTTCCGGCTGATCCGTCACCAGATCCGGCGGGTAATAATAGGGGCCGCAATCGAGCTTTTCAATTAACAGATTTTGTAGGGCTTCCACGCCCTCCCCCGTCAGGGCAGAAAACTTGGCGATCGCCCAATGATTGGCTTCCGCAAAGGGGCGATAACTGTCTTCTATCGCCCCCGAATCCGTCGGTCGTTGGTCAACTTTATTCAAGCCCAAAATAACCGGAACTTCCGCATTTTCCAACAACTCCACGATGTAGCGATCGCCCCCGCCGGACATCACCGAACCGTCCACCACGAACAGCAGCACGTCCACCGATGCGATCGCCGCTTTAGCATTCTGAACCAAAACCTTTCCCAGTTGGTGGTGGGGCTTGTGAATCCCCGGCGTATCGACGAAAATAATTTGGGCGTCCGGCGTCGTCAAAATGCCCCGCAGTCGATTCCGCGTCGTCTGGGCGACGGGGGAAGTGATCGCGATTTTCTGTCCCACCAACTGATTCATCAGGGTGGATTTTCCGACATTCGGGCGCCCGATAATCCCCACGAACCCGGACTTGTAACCCTCCGGGGCGGTGGGGATGGTGACGGCAAAAGATGAGTCCATAATGAATTGGGGTGTCGGGTGTAGATCTTTTATGTTATCACGCGGGACTCACTCCGACTACTCTAGAAACCGGGTTTCTACGACATCTCTCCATCCCCAGCCGAACCGTTCAAAGAAACCCGGTTTCTTACTCAAAAACCCGGCTTTGCTCCCCTCTCCCAAAGTTGGGAGAGGGGCTGGGGGTGAGGGCGAGTGGCTTGGTTATTCCGATATAATTTCTCGAATTTCTTTTGCTGTAATGTCTGTTTGTTCGGATTTAGAATATATGGTTAACAGGATTATTTTTGTCTCTTTTTTTGAGGTAATATATCAGTCGATATCCTCCACTTTTTCCTTTTTGTATATCCCGATTTCTGATCCGAAGTTTGAATACTGCCGAGCCAACCCCTGGAATCTGTTCCCCGAGAATTTGACCGCCTTGAAGTTGCTCGATCGCTGGCTCAATATCCCGTCGAATATTCCGATATCGCTTCTGAAGGATTCGGACTCTGCGGACAAACGTTGGTGATAGTTCGATCTGAAACACTGACCGATCTTCACTCATTTTCCTCATCCTCATCCCACAGAGCAGAAAGGGGTAAGGTTTGACCCGCCTTGGCTTCTTGCCAACCCTGTTTCAAGCTCTCTAATACGATGGATTTTGGTTCGTCATCGGGATCGTTTTCTAAAAGGATAATCACCCGGACGCGACTTTCTGCCGCCAAGTTCAAGGGTTGTTCGAGTTGCAAGTTACCTTGGGCATCGACAATTGCAATGGCTTCTACAGCTTCCATAACCATCAATTTAAAACATCCACTACCATTATATAGCAAAAGCGATCGCACCATCCCACCGACGACTCTAGAAACCCGGCTTTTCTCCCCTCTCCCAAAATTGGGAGAGGGGCTGGGGGTGAGGGCGAGTCACAGAAGCCCCCCTAGCCCCCCAATTTTGGGGGGAACAAGAGAAGAATTGGCTCCCCTCTCCCAAAATTGGGAGAGGGGCCGGGGGTGAGGGCGAGTGGCTATCGGGTAAACAGCGATTTTCTACACTGGAATTAAACACTATTAATCATATTTTTTGCTATAATAGCTGAAAGGGTATTCTGGGAATTGGAAACGATGAACATTACTTTACAGGCGGAACAAGAGCAGTTTATTCAGTCCCTCGTTCAAATGGGAAAGTATCAAACGGCAGAAGATGCGATCGCGGCGGCTTTGGAACTGCTGAAAGAACAGAATCGCCAACGGGATGAGATGCGTTTGTCCGAACTCCGTCAAAAAATTGCAGTGGGGACGGAGCAAATTTCCCGAGGGCAGGTGACAGATGGAGAGGAAGTTTTTGCCCGACTTCTCCCCGGTTAACTGTTGGCTTTGGCTGCGTCATAGTTGTCATAAATGGTCATTTCAGGGCTATCCCAGTCCTCTGAGAACGTCGCCAAACTGGCGCGGAGAAATTCGGCTTGTGTGCGGTCAATTCCTTGAGATGCTAAGTCAATTTCACTCGACTCGACAAACGTGACAATTACACGAGTTCCTTCCGGCATATTATTGGGGTTTTCGATTAAATCGATCCGTCCATTTCGGTAAATTCCTTGAACACTAACTAGCATTTTTTCCCTTAAACTTGACTCGAATCAATTATAGTTTCAACCCAAAATTATATCACATCCAGTTGGTCGGTGGGGTTGAACAGGAATGAAACCCAACATCAGGTTATCGCTTTTCTCCCCTCTCCCAAAGTTGGGAGAGGGGCCGGGGGTGAGGGCGAGTGAAAAATTGTCCGGGGCGACGTTAGATTTCCAACTCTTCCATTAATTCGGCTTCTGTATACTGCATGAAGTCAACTTTGTAGCGGGACAAAGCATTGATAAACTCGCCGCGACTTAACCCGGCAATTTCGGAGGCTTTGGCTTGAGAGATGTCCCCGAGTTCGTACCATTTGACGGCCGCCGCAATTCGCATTTCTCGGACAAATTCATCGGGATTCTTCCGCAGGGCTGAAAATGCACTGGTTGGGATTTCGACGGGAATTGTCGTGTACATGGTTTTTTAAGAGCGATCGCTTCATTTGACTATTTTATCATGGTCTTGGGGATATGGCGGATGATACCCTCGCGGAATATAGGGAATAGAAAGCGATCGCATCATCCCACCGACAACTCTAGAAACCGGGTTTCTACGACATCTCTCCATCCCCATCCAAATCTTCCAAAGAAACCCGGTTTCTAACTCAAAAACCCGGCTTTTCTCCCCTCTCCCAAAATTGGGAGAGGGGCCGGGGGTGAGGGCAAGAAATCTTTTAACTGAATAAATTGCGGATGAATTGCACGAAACGGCGGTACAACTGGCGGAGTTTTTGCCAGGGGGTGAGAGGCGACGGCGGCGGCGTTTCCAATTGTTGGATGGCGACGTCGCACTCTTCGATTTTGTGTTCGAGTTGCAGTTGTTGATACAATTGGCGGGCGTTGCGGTAGGCACCAAGGGCGTCGGGAATACGATCGCATTTGGTGAGGGTTTTGCCGAAGTTATACCAGATTTCGGCTTGTCTCAGTGAGGATTGAATCTCATCGGCGATGGTTAAGGCTTGTTGATAGAAAGAAAGAGCTTGTTGATAGTCTTCTAAACCATCATAGGCTTCGCCCAAATTGTTTAAAGAATAGGCTTCCCCCCGTCTGTCGCCGATGTCCCGAAAGATTTCCAGAGATTGTTCGTAAAAGGCGATCGCTTCCGTGTGGCGTCCGAGGGAATAGTAAGCGTTGCCCAAATTGTTTAAAGAATAGGCTTCCCCCCGTCTGTCGCCGATGTCCCGTGCGATTTCCAGAGATTGTTTGTAAAAGGCGATCGCTTCCGTGTGGCGTCCGAGTCGCACCAGTAGGGTGCGTTAATGAAATTTCAACACCGCCTCAATAGTTGTTTGAATTTTGAATTTTGAATTTTGAATTTTTATGGTGGGTTACGGGGCCGATGAAATGTTGTGGGTTGTTCCGAAAGATTACGGCCGCGCCTAGCCCACCCGACTGGATTGTATCCTCGTTCCGGATCGTTCGGGAATCCGCCGGGGGGTTTGGTGTGTTGTTCGACCCGTTTTCTCGCGATGATTTAGGTAAAATTGATAGATAGCGGACGAGTCAAGTTGTGGCAAAAATCGCGATCGCGTCCGCAACGTGAATGGAGCAATCGATATGTTAACGGGTCCCAAAGGGGAGACGGAATCGCCGAACGGCGCCGTCAAACACGATTTTACAGCCGATACACCGAAACGATCGCCCCTGCGCCGACCGAAAACTTGGGCCGTCGCCGCGATCGCTGCCGGAGTCGTGGCCCTGCCCGTCGTCGGGTATCAGGTCTTCAATCGCAACTCCGGCCAACTCGAAACCGTGGAAACCCTGACGGTTCCGGTGGAGGCGAAGGACCTGACCGTGCGGATCTCGGCCAGTGGCGTGGTGCAGCCCGTGCGGCGGGTCAACCTGAGCCCGAAAACCCAGGGTCGCCTACAGGAATTATACGTCGAACAGGGCGATCGCGTGGCGGCGGGCCAGGTCATCGCCAGGATGGAAAGCAATGAAATCGAAGCCCAACTCCGCCAAGCCGAAGCCCGGTTGCAGCGGGCCGAAGCCAATTTAGATAAATTGCAAGCCGGAAGCCGTCCCGAGGAAATTGCGGCGGCGCGGGCACGGTTGGATCGGATGCGGGCGCGTCTGGACGAGTTGGAAGCCGGAACCCGCCGGGAGGAAGTCGCCGGAGCCCGGGCGCGACTGGAAGAGGCGGAAAGTCGCCTGTCGGACGCCCGAACCGGGAGTTTTCAGAACGAGATCGAACAGGCCCAGGCGCGACTGGAGGCGAATTTGGCCGAGTTGGAATTGGCCGAGGAACGGGTTCGGCGATACGAAAGTTTGAGGGCTCAGGGGGCGATCTCCGAGGATGCCCTGGACCAGTATCGGCGCGATCGCCGTCGCCTGGAAGCCCTGCAGGACGAGGCGGAACAGCGAATCGAACAGTTGCGGGAAAATCGGCGATCGCAGATCGACCAGTTGGAAGCCGCCGTGGAACAGGAACGCCAGAATTTGCGAAAATTGGAAAACGGCACCCGCCCGGAAGCGATCGCCCAGGCCGAGGCGGATGTGGCGGAGGCCCGCAGCCAGTTGGACGAACTGTTGAACGGAACTCGCCCCGAAGATATCGCCGCCGCCGAGGCGGATGTCCGGGAGGCGGAAGGCCAGGTTCGCTTCTATCAGGTGCAGGTGGAAGATAGCAACATCCGCGCCCCGTTCGCCGGCATTATCACCCAGCGCTATGCGGTGGAGGGGGCCTTTGTTACCCCTGCTACTTCGGCATCGGACGCGACGTCGGCGACCTCGACTTCGATTGTCGCCTTGGCGAAGGATTTGGAAGTTTTGGCGAAAATTCCCGAGGCGGATATTTCCCAACTTCGACCCGATCAAAAAGTGGAAATTGTGGCGGATGCGTACCCGGATCAAGTGTTTGAAGGGCGAGTGCATTTGATCGCGCCGGAAGCGGTGAAAGAGCGGGACGTGACCCTGTTCCAAGTCCGCATCGATATCCAGACGGGACAGGATCAATTGCAGTCGGGAATGAACGTGAATTTGCGGTTTGTGGGGGACACCCTCGACAATGCCCTGGTGGTTCCGACGGTGGCGATCGTCACCAATAAAGGAGAGACGGGGGTGCTGCTTCCCGACGAGAACGGGGAACCGGAATTTTACCCCGTGACCCTGGGATCGCAGATCGGAAATGAGATCCAAATTTTGGAGGGAATTACGACGGGCGATCGCGTGTTTATCGAGTTGCCAGAAGGGCAGAGTTTGGAAGAGATCGTCAAATAAATTAACCGATTTCAGCATAACGGAAAATGTCCGATATTCGCGATAGTATCAATTCGATTTTGCCAATCCGCGATCGCACTCCCAAAAGGCGCAGTATTTTGGTCGCCCTCAGCGGCATCGACGGCTGCGGGAAAGGCTACCTCACGGCTAAGATTATCGAGGGTTTGAAGGCGGCGGGGATGAATGCGATCGCCATCCACGGAGACGGCTGGCTGAACCTTCCCGAACGGCGGTTCAATTCTGACAATCCCGGCGAACATTTCTATCAAAATGCTTTCCGTTTCGAGGAGATGTTTTCCCAACTCGTTTTGCCATTGCGCGATGGGCGATCGATCCGCCTTGAAACCGACTTTTTAGAGGAGACGGACACCGCCTATCGCCGACACCTTTATCAATTTAAAAATGTGGATGTGATTGTACTGGAGGCGATTTATCTGATACAGCAAAAATTCATAAATAATTACGACTTTTCAATCTGGATCGACTGCGGTTTTCAAACTGCCCTGAAACGGGCGTTATCCAGAAATCAGGAAGGCTTGTCGGAGCGAGAGATAATCGATGCTTACCGCACCGTATTTTTCCCCGCCCAAATCATCCATTTTCAACGGGACGATCCGAAACGTCTGGCGGGTGCGATCGTCAACAACGATCCGGAAATAACCGAATTTAAAGACTATCCAAAATTGAACGAAAATCTCGTTGTTGGGCTTCAGCCCCACCGGGCGGTAAAGCGCTACAAATAACCCTTGAAAAAAACAACAAATAATGAATATATTTGAAAGCATAAAAATGTCGTCCACAACGCTGCTTGCCAACAAGATGCGAAGCAGCCTGACGATGCTGGGAATCATCATCGGAAATGCCTCCGTCATCGCCATGATCGGCATCGGGGAAGGGGCGCAAAGTTTTGTCAACAATCAGGTTAATTCTCTCGGTCCCAACGTCCTATTTATCGTCCCGGGAAGCCCAGAGGCGCAACGCCAGCCCGTCTATCCGCCCCAAAATTTAATTTGGGAAGATGCGGAAGCGATCGCGGAACAAGTCCCCTCCGTCGAGGCTGTAGCACCCTCCTTGAATGCCAGCGAATTGATGTCTTATCGGAGTAAAAATGCCACCGCTTCTCTGATCGGAACTACCCCCGAATATTTGCGAGTTCGGAACTTCGATGTCGCCCGGGGGCGGTTTATCACCGACTTGGATATCAAACGCAACGAACAGGTTGTCGCCCTGGGTTCTGAAATCGCCGAACAACTGTTCGGAAATGAAGATCCCATCGGCAAACAAGTCCGACTCAAAGACATCACATTACAAGTGATCGGAGTCATGCAGCCGAAGGGATCGACATTCGGCAGCAACCAAGATATGAACGCCTTCGTCCCCATCACCACCGTCGCCAACCGCATCGTCGGACGCACCTCACCCTACGGCTTGCAAGTGACGTTTATTTCCGTTTCGATTCAAAATGAAGATCAGATGCGGGCGGCACAATTTCAAATCGAAAATCTCCTGCGGCTGCGGCACAAAATTACCGACGAAGATGATTTTACTGTCCGCAACCAAAAAGACCTGATGAACACCCTCGGACAAATTACCGGAGCCCTGACATTGATGCTGGCGGCGACGGCTTCGATTTCCTTATTAGTTGGCGGAATTGGCATCATGAATATCATGCTGGTTTCCGTCACCGAAAGAACCCAAGAAATCGGTTTAAGGAAAGCAATTGGTGCGTCCCAAAATGACATTTTAATTCAGTTCATGATCGAAGCGGTGATCCTAGCCGCAGCGGGGGGCGCGATCGGCACCGGATTGGGAATTAGTGGCGTGTTAATTGTGGGGATGCTGACGCCTTTGGAAGCCGGAATTTCGACGGCTGCGATCGCGGTAGCGGTGGGCGTTTCCGGGGGTATCGGATTATTTTTCGGAGTCGTGCCCGCCCGACGCGCCGCCAAACTCGATCCGATCGTTGCCCTCCGCAGCAATTAGGACTTGGGGAAGGATAACGGAAAAACAATTTCGTCCCTCCCCCGATCGCCAGTTGTTACCGAAATTTTCCGGATTCAAACTATATTTGCGCTAAAAATTGTGATATAAACGGTGCGTTCCTTTTAGCGACAAAATTTAGGACGTGAAATCGATACAATTGTTGTCCCGCAGTTTGCTGGGATTGGGGTCTTTACTCTTGCTTTCCGGCTGTGGAAATTGGGGCGATCGCGCCGCAACCTCGAAACAGACCGTTTTCGGAACATCTCAGGAGGCGATCGCCACACCCGTCCAATTTGAACGAAAATCGGTCAACGACGGGGGTGGCTATTTCTGTTCGGACGGCCGGACGGCTTTGGGACCGTTCACCGAAAAAATGGTTCAAAAGTGCCTCGACTGGGGCGGCGGTTCGGCTTGCCGGTCCGATCGCTGGTCCGAGGATTTATTTTTAAACGCCTACGGAACAGGTCGATGTCCCGACGGTGCCCGCTTCAACCGCATCGCGAGTTACTGCGTGGAAGGAAAAAACGCCCTGGGGCCGTTTCCCGAGACGTTGATCGCCGCCTGTCAAAAACGGGGTGGGGGGACTTCCTGCCATTCAAATCGCTGGAATTCGCAGTTTTTATTCGGTCTGATGCGGGATGAAGGGTTAATTGACCTTCCCGAAGGCCGTCCGCCGCAATTCGTGTTGTTGGCTTTTGACGGATCGCGATCGCTCGACGCCTGGAATAAATCGCGGAATTTCGCCAAAGAAATGGAGGCGAAAGGGATACCCCTGCGGTTCACCTATTTTATCAGCGCGGTTTATTTTATCAACGATGGCGATCGCCAACTTTACGACGCTCCAGCCGGCAAGGGAGTCGGACGATCCGCGATCGGCTGGGGAGGGACAACCGAGGAAGTCAAACAGCGGTTAGATCAACTCAATTTTGCCTATCAAGAGGGTCACGAAATCGCCTCCCACGCCGTCGGACACTTCGACGGCAGTCGCTGGAGCGAGGCGGACTGGACGAAAGAATTTGACGCTTTCGATCGCTTGATTTTTGATTCCTACAAAATCAACAATTTGGACGGTTCTCTCGCCTTCGATCGCGCCGCAATTGAAGGCTTTCGCGCACCGGAATTGGGGCGAGGATCGGGATTGTACAAAACCCTGCAAAAGAAGGGATTTCGCTACGATACCAGCCAGGTCGCCCAAGCCGACTACTGGCCCCAAAAGCAAAATGGGGTTTGGAATTTTCCGCTGGCGAGTTTGAGGACGGCAAAAAGTGGCAAAAATGTCCTGTCGATGGACTACAATTTTTATTACGCCCACTCGAAAGCCCGACCCAATTCTGCCAATGCAAAATTCTACGAGGAGGACACCTATCAGACCTACATGAACTATTTCAAGGCCAACGACGAGGGCAATCGCGCCCCCGTCCACATCGGCCACCACTTTTCCGCCTGGAATAACGGGGCCTATTGGAATGCGATGTTCCGGTTCGCGGAGTCGGTTTGCGGACAGCCGGAAGTCCGGTGCATCACCTACGGCGAATTAGCCGATTTTATGGACTTGCTGACGCCCGAACAAATTGCCGCCTATCAAAAGGGAGAGTTTCCGAAAAGATCAGCCGAGGCGGAAGCGAATCCCCAGGCAGTCTCCCCATTTGAGGAACCCCAGAGAGAATCCGCAAATTTCTGTCAGATTTAGGGTAATTATTGCCCTTTGCGGTCGGGGCAATTTGCAATTCGCCCCGACGGTTGGATGCGATGACGGCGATCGCTCCGTAAAATTACGGAGTGATTTTGGGTCATTACCCGATCGCGACCTTCATTTTTCAGTAAATCCACTGTTGACTTCCCGTTTCAGAGCAGAAAAAATTAAAGGTAGGGGAATCGGTGTCGCACATATAGAGGAACGTTTTGGCGAGAGGAGTTTTTGTTGTTTCTGATACATCTTGAATCCGGGTGCAAATGGACTGAAGTGACGGCCTTTTGATTGGAGATGCATAAACCGGCGGACTCTCCCCTAAAGACAAATCGAGCAATCGAGTGTGCGTGCTTTCTAGATTTACAGAGTGTCCTCATGAATATGTCTTCTTTGGAAACCGTATGGTTTGAGTATCAGAATCTGGATCTTCTCGTCATCCAGGAACTTGATCGCCAACTGGCGACCCTACCCAAAGCGACCGTCAGTTCCATCGACAGAAATCAAGCCCTGGCTCGAGTCCAACAATTTTTGCCACCGGGGTGCGACACGGCTCTGAAAGAAGGCTACAAGGAACAAACCCGACAAGTGGGCCGGATGCTGCAAGAACTGATCGCCGACGCCGTTTCCCTGTCGCTGATCCGGTTGGTGTGTGCAGCTCCGCGAGTTGCCGCCAGTTGAGACGGTGTGGCCGTCGCCCGGACGGTTCGGAGCGGCGTTGAAAATCCCGAACCCTCCCGACGACGGGCTCTCAAGGGTTGCCGAAAGCCGATGGCCAGATCTCGACCTCGGGGCGACCGGGAAATCCTTCTGAACGGGGTTTCCGGGGGAATTCGAGTCGGCGAAAATGGCAATTTGCCGGATCGGATACATTCCAAAATTTCAAAACGGTGCTAACATGAGTAACCAATCTTTCCAAAGCACTCATATTACCACCGATAACCATGAAACAATTTGCAGCACTGGCATCTGTTCTGGCGATCGCCGGCGGAACCGTTTTCAGCACCGCCCCCGCCGCCGCCGGCCCCTGTCTGTTCAGCAGCAAAAACAAGGGAGTTGACTTCACTTCTACGACCTCCGAGGGCTCGTTCTGGAGTCAAATCAAACCCCTCAAATCCGATCTCCGCATCGCCCGGTTCGGCGCCGGTGCGGCCGGGTTGGCAGTGGCGGGCGGCGTGTTTTATGCCCGCCGTCGCACGGTTGGCGGTGGGGAGCATCCGGAAGCCCCCGGCGGCGACTTCGACCTCGGGGATGAAGCGGCGGTCGAAACTGCACCCGTGGAAGCAGAAGCTTCAGAAGAACGGGAAGCGATCGCGATCAAATAATCTCAATTTAACCCAATCATAGCATTCGACAATTGGGGCGTGAAAAATTCGCGCCCCTTTTCTTGTATATTCAAAACACAGGGGTGCGGCTCAAATTTTCCGAACCAATGAAATCTAAATTACTCTGGATACTACGTTGGGGGGGGATCGGCTTTCTTTCTCTATTCGTCGCCTTGTTGGGGGGGGCGCTGCTGCCCCGGCCGTGGCGGAGCGCGGATCAAAACGACTGCGCGATCGCCATTTACCTGAGTGCCAACCCATTTCACACCGATATTTTTGTGCCGGTCAAAACGTCGGTTTTCGATTGGAATCAGTTTCTCAATTTGGCGGAAATCGGGCGCAATCCCGACGCCGATTATCGATATCTCGCCCTGGGGTGGGGCGATCGCCAGGTGTACCTACAAGCCCCGACCCTGGCGGACTTGAAGCCGACCGTCGCCCTGCGGGCGTTGCTGAGTCCCACGGCTTCGGTGATGCGGGTGCAGGGATACGAAACCCTGCCCGACCGGGCCGAATCCAACTGCATCAAAATCAGTCGAAAAAATTATTTACAATTGGTCAAAATTCTGAAAAATTCCTTCGCGACGGATGCCGGTGGAGAACCGATCAAAATCCGCCCGGGCTACGGAGTAAGGGACAGTTTTTATGAAGCGGAAGATCGGTATTCGATCGCCCGAAATTGCAATACTTGGACGGCGGAGGCGCTGCGGTCGGCGCAAGTGCGGACGCCGATGTGGCCCACCCTCCCCGCCTCCATTTTGTGGCAGGCGAGAAGTAGCTGCGAGTGCGACAGAGTATAATTAATCAACTCAATTTCCCGGAGTCGGCGGGAAGGCGGAACGGTGTCGAGGGTGGTTTGGAGTGAGAGCAAAATATCGAACGAGCGAGGATGGAATGGTTGAAGCTGAAAGCGGGTCAAAATTTAATCGATATGCGATCGGGACCCAGAATTCATCGAGGGTCGGTTCCGAACCCTACGATTTGCGATCGGAAGAACCGATCGCATCCCTCCAACGGGAATTGCAAGAATTGCGCCATTCTGTCGCGTCGCTGCAACGGGAAAACCAAAACCTGAGAACGCAATTATCCCACCGGGAAAACTCGTCCCCGGAAGACTCCCACCGCCTGCTAGAGTTGGTGATGGATCACGTCCCCCAGGCGATTTTTTGGAAAGATTGCAACTCAGTCTATCTGGGATGCAACCGCCTGTTCGCCCTCGCCGCGGGAGTGCACCACCCTCGGGAAATCGTGGGAAAAACCGACGACGATTTATCCTGGACGAAGGAAGAAGCCGAAGAATACCGGGCCGGCGATCGCCAGGTGATCGCCAGCCAACGCCCCAAACTCCGCGTCCGGGGCACGCGACACCTGCCGACGGGGGAAGTGCGGATCGTCGAAACCAGCAAAATCCCCCTCCACGACCGCCACGGCAACGTGGTGGGGGTACTCGGACTGTTCGAGGACATCGGCGACCGCCTGCAGACGGCGGAATTGCTGCAACAGCGGCTCGCGGCGATCGAAGGCAGCAGCGACGGCATTGCCATTCAAAATCACCAGCAGGAATTCACCTATGTGAACCGCGCCTATCTGAAAATGTTCGGCTATTCCGAACCCGGGGAACTGCTGGGGAAAACCTGGCGGGAACTCTACGAACCGGAGGAGATCGAACGCATGGAGCGGGACATCGTTCCCCAGATCCAAGCCGAACGTCAGTGGCAGGGGGAAGTCCAGAGCCGACGCCGGGACGGTACGTCCTTCATGCAAGAGGTGTCCCTGACGCTGACGGAGGCGGGGATGGTGTGCATCTGCCGCGACGTGACGGAACGCAAGCAGATCGAAGCCACGTTGATGCTGTACAAGCAGGCGGTCGAATGTTCCAGCGACGCCATCGGCATCGCCGACGCCCAAGGCCATCACTTTTATCAAAATCCGGCATTTTCGCGGATGTTCGATTGCGAAACGGCGGAAGAATTCAACGAATTTGGAGGCATACCCGCCACCTTCATCGACCCCACCATCGTACCCGAAATCTTTGCCGCCCTCAACCGGGGAGAGAGTTGGATCGGCGAAGTCGAACAGCGCTCCAAAAACGATCGCCGCCAACAAATTCTCCTGCGGGCCAATGCCATTAAAGACGGTGAGGGCAACGTGATCGGGGCGATCGCATCTCACACCGACATCACTGATCGCAAACAAGCCGAAGCGGCCCTGCAGCGCACCACCCAGGCCCTCAAGGAAGCCCAAGAATTAGCCCATATCGGTAATTGGGAATACGATGCCTGCAACAACACGATTATCTGGTCCGACGAGGTCTTCCGGATTTTCAACCGCGATCGCGATTGGGGTCCCCCCGGCATCCCCGAATCCCTGGAATATTACCACCCCGACGACCGCGATCGGATTCAGACCGCCCTCGGGAAGACGGTCACGGATGGAACCCCGGCGGAGGTGGAGGCGCGACTTTCCTGCGACCCCCCCCGCCACGTCCACATCAAGGTGAAAGCGGTACGGGACGGGGGCGGTCCGGTCGTCGGACTGTTCGGGACGATCATGGACGTCACCGAACTCAAACGGGCCGAAACTCACCTGCAACAAAAAACCCGAGAACTCGAGAGCACCCTGCAAGAACTCAAACGCGCCCAAACGCAATTAATTCAGAGCGAGAAAATGTCCGGCCTGGGGCAACTCGTTGCCGGAGTCGCCCACGAAGTCAACAACCCTGTCGGGTTTATTTTGGGGAATGTCGCCCACCTGCGGGGATATGTCGGCGACCTGCTGTTGTTGATCGAAACCTATCAGAAACACAACGCACAATCGCCGGAAATCGAGAAATTGATCGAGGAAATCGACCTGGATTTCTTGACCTACGACCTGCCCCAATTGATGAATTCCGTCGAGACGGGGGCGAGACGCATCCAAGCTATCGTCCAGTCCTTGAAGAATTTTTCCCGCCTGAACGAGGCGGAAATGAAAGAGGCGGACATCCACCAAGGACTCGACAGCAGCCTGACGATTCTCAACGGCCGCCTGCAACTGTCCCCCGGCGGCCCGGAAATTGCGATCGCCAAAAATTACGGCGATCTGCCCAAAATCGAATGCTATCCGGGACAGCTCAACCAGGTGTTTTTTAACATCATCAGCAACGCGATCGACGCCTTACAATGTTTGGGGGACGAAGGGACTCACCAACCCCCGCAAATTACGATTACCACGGCGATCGCGGACGACAATCGGGCGGTGATCCGCATCGCGGACAACGGAGAAGGGATGACTCAAGAGGTGCGATCGCGCATTTTCGACCCCTTTTTCACCACCAAACCGGTGGGGATGGGAACCGGATTGGGATTGTCCGTCAGCTACCAAATTATCGTCGATCGCCACAAGGGAGAGTTGGACTGCACCTCCGAGAAGGGCAAGGGTTCGGAGTTTCGGATCGAAATTCCCATCCGGCAAAGTCGTTGAAGGGTGGGAGTCGGGAGTCGGGAGTCGGGAGTCGGGAATTTTAGATTTTAGATTTTAGATTTTAGATTTTAGATTCTCCCCTGCCCCCCCTGCCTCCTCCGCCTCCTCCGCCTCCGGTCGCCTCCTCCGCGTAGCGCTATAATTGCTGTCGTTTATCTGCCCGAATTATCCATGAACGTAATACCCGCGATCGACCTGTTGGAGGGGCGCTGCGTGCGTCTGTACCAGGGAGACTACGATCGCTCCGAGACTTTCAACGAAGATCCCGTCGCCGTGGCCCGCGAGTGGGTCGCCCAGGGTGCCACCCGCCTCCACTTGGTCGATCTCGACGGGGCCAAGCGGGGGGAACCCACCAACCACGAGGCGATCGGCGCGATCGCCCGGGCCGTGGAGGTTCCGGTGCAGGTGGGGGGCGGACTGCGATCGCGCGAAACCGTCGCCGCCCTGTTCGATTTGGGCGTGGAACGGGCCATTTTGGGGACGGTGGCCGTGGAAAATCCCCAATTAGTCGCCGAATTGTGCCGGGAGTTTCCCGGACGCATCGCCGTGGGTATCGACGCCCGCAACGGCAAAGTTGCCACCAAGGGATGGCTGGAAACCTCCGAGGTGGAAGCCACCGATCTCGCCCACCGGATGGCACAGTTGGGCGTCGCGGCCATTATCTACACCGACATCCACCGGGACGGGACCCTGCAAGGCCCCAACAAAGACGCCCTGCGAGAAGTGGCGGAAATCGTCTCAATTCCGATAATCGCTTCGGGCGGCGTCAGTTCCATTACCGATTTGTTGGGGTTATTGGCATTGGAACCCCTCGGCGTTACGGGTGTAATTGTCGGTCGGGCACTGTACACTGGAGACGTGATTTTAAAAGAGGCAATTCAGGCGATCGGCCAGGGACGTTGGCAAGACGTTCCCCCGGATTTTGGCAATTCCACATTCGCTTGATCGCGGTTAAATTTTATCTTCAAAAATCCCCTTAGAAAGGGAGACTGGGAAAGGGAAATTCTCCCCCCTTACCAAGGGGGGCTGGGGGGGATGAGGGGGGGCGGGTAAATAACCGGATCTGATATCAATCGTCAAAAATCCCCTTAGAAAGGGAGACTGGGAAAGGGAAATTCTCCCCCCTTTCAAAGGGGGGCTGGGGGGGATGGGGGCTGGGGGGGGTCAATATAATTCATATTTCAATAGCGTACAAGGCAGCGCCCCATTGTACAGAGGAATGCGTTTCGACGTCCTCAAACCGATCCGCTTCGAGAGTTCCTTATTTCCCGTAAAAATATATGCCGTCCAGCCCTTAAACCGCTGCTTGAGAAGATCCCCCAAAAGCTGATATAATTCCCCCAACTCCTCGACATTTCCCAACCGTTCGCCGTAGGGGGGGTTGCAAACAATGATCCCTCCATCCGCCGGGGGTTCCACCTCCGACAATTCCGATCGCACCAACTGCAGGCGATCGCCCACCCCGCACTGTCGGGCGTTATACTCGGCTTGGGCGAGTACCTCCGGATCTCGATCGCACCCCACAATTGAAACCCCCAATTCTTCGCGTCGGCTATCCTCCGCATCCCGGCGGATCTGTTGCCACAGCGACGCATCGAAATCCGGCCATTTCATGAACCCGAAGCTGTCCCGAAACAGTCCGGGGGCGACGTTCAACGCCTTCAAACTCGCCTCCAAAGGCAACGTTCCCGAACCGCACAAGGGGTCCAAAAACGGGCGATCGCAGTCCCACTCCGCAAACTCCAACAACGCCGCCGCCAAACTTTCCTTCAGGGGGGCTTTCCCGACGGCGGGGCGGTATCCCCGGCGGTGGAGACTGGTCCCGGAACTGTCGAGGCTGAGAATGCCCCGATCGCGGTGGATATGGAGGTTAATTTGCAAGTCCGGATCGCTGAGATCTACTGTTGATCGTCGCCCAAATTGTCGCCGCTGCCGGTCCACGATCGCATTTTTGACCTGCAAGGCGGTAAAGTGGGTATGGTTGAGCTTCGTATTGCTTCCCGTGCAGTGAACGGCCAAAGTTTGGTCGGGGTGAAGGTACTGTTCCCAATCAATTTTCTGCACTTCTCGATAGAGGCGATCGGCATCCGGACAGGGGAATTTGGCGATCGGAACCAGGACGCGAAAAATCGTTCTCGCCCACAAATTAACCCGATAAAGTAGGGCGCGATCGCCGCTAAAATTGACCCCGGCAAACTCCGCTTCAACCCCGGCCGCCCCCAGCCGTTTTAACTCCTTTGCCGCCATCGGTTCCAACCCGCGAGCCACGGTTGCAAAATACTCAGACATTTGACTAAACTTCCGGGCTCGAACCGGACAACTTCTCGGTGCAAAAATTCCGGCCCAATTGTAAAATAAACATTAAATTAATCGTTTTTTGTCCTTTTCTGTGCAATTGAACTCGCCCCGGGGCGATCGTCGCGCCCAAACCGAAACGTCCCAAATCCATCAATTTGAGTTTATGGAAGTTGCAACAACTAAAGCGGCCAGAACATCTGACCGCCAGATATCATCCTCACACCACACACAGGAATGACACGTATTAAACAGAGACATTATTTTCCTTTTTTTCAGAAAGGACACCGACGACTGGCCGTGTTTCGTCTCGGTGCCCTCGCTGGTTCGCTCCTCACACGCTAGTAACTCTAGCCAACCCCCCATCAGTTTGTCAACACTTTTGAAGAAAAAAATTCTTCCGATCGCCGAAAACCCTTAAAAATCCAGTGATATTTAACCCTCTCCACACACCGACGAATGAGACATTTGCTCGGGTCCATTTCCGGGGCGATCGGGGGGTGAGACCCACCTCTGAGTCACCGTCCGCGCCTCACACCGACGTGTCAATCGTTCTCAACCAATTCAAAATCAGCGGGTTCACCACGGTTGGCCGTTCGTCGTGGGGACAGTGGCCCGTTTTGGGAATGGAAACAAACTCGACGGGGGCGCCGGTTGCCGCCAAATCCCGATAAATCTGGGCGCCCTTGATGGGAGTCCAGGGGTCATCCTCTCCCCAGATTACTAATAAAGGACGCTCCAGGCGGGGCAGAAGTTCCGACGGATGGGGGCCGGCCGGGGCCGTCAAAATCGACGCGAACACCTGCTGCGCTCCCGCGTCGTTGGAAGGTTCGTAGAGCAAATCGACCAATTCATCCGTCACCGCCTCCCGGTTGCCGTAAACTTGGCGCAGGGTGTTGCGGATGCGACGTTTCTGGCGGACTTGGTTGAACACGAACGGTCCGATCGCCGGAGAGCTCACCAACTTGGTAAAGGTCCCCATAATCACCCGCAGGGGAAAATTCAACTCCTCCGGACGGTGGTTGAGTCCCCCGGCACAATTCAACAAAACCGCCCCACGGCAGATCTCCGGGTGGTCCACCGCCACCATCAGACTCAGCAGGGCCCCGATGGAGTTGCCGACAAAGACCGCCGGTTCGCCGATGTGTTCGGCCCAGAAGTCCCGCAGCAGTTCTTCCCACAGGTCCAAACTGTAATCGACGGCGGGTTTTTCAGAGGCCCCGAACCCCAGCAAATCCAGGGCAAACACCCGGTATCCCCCCTCGGCCAAAACGGGGATATTGTGCCGCCAGTGGCCGATGGAGGCGCCGAAGCCGTGGATCAAAATCAGGGGCCGGCCGGTTCCCCGGACGGTGTAGCGGATCGCGCGATCGCGCCACGTCCAGGACTCGAACTCGAAATCGCGGGAAATACTCGGAGAGGATTGGGTCGCCGTCATCTTAATGAACTTTTGTAAACTATCTTTTACGATCATATAGCGCTTTGCGGGAAGAAACCGGGTTTCTACCGGCCACTCGGGGGGGAAATTGCAGTTTCTCTGAGAAACCCGATTTCTAGAGTTATCGGTGGGGAGGAAGAAACCGGGTTTCTACCCGGCACTCGGGTTGAGATTCGAGATCTTCTGAGAAACCCGGTTTCTAGAGCGATCGGTGGGGGGGAAGAAACCGGGTTTCTACCCGGCACTCGGGTTGAGATTCGAGATCTTCTGAGAAACCCGGTTTCTAGATCAGTCAAGGTAAGAAAATGGATAAAAACGATAAATTCAGAAAACTGAGGATATTTTTAAATGTTGTATTGGGGGCGATCGTCGCCTTCGGCAGTCCGGCGAAATCGGCCGCAGAAGCGGTGCCGCTCGATCGCACTTCGGCGCCGGAATTTTTGGACGTGCGGGGGGTGGGCGATACGGGGATGGCGGTTTCCCACCAGCAACCTTTGCCATTGACTGAAATGCTGCCGGCGAATTACTATCCGGAAGGGGTGGAAGCGGATTTTGGCAAGGCGTTGGATCGCTTCGATCCGACGGGGAAATCCTATCGCGGCGACCTCTCGTTTATCAACTGGGAAACGACGGTGGGAACCGAATGCAGCGAATTCTGGAAACCGAAGCAGGAAAATGTCTATGCGTTCGTCTCCCATCCCGACAATTTGTTAGCGGCTTATCGGCGGGGATTCAATTTAATTGGTTTGGCGAATAATCACATCCGCGATTGTATCGTCGGCGAGGGGATGGACGGGGCGCTGATGTCGGCGCGGCATTTGGAACGGTTGGGATTGCGGTTGAAAATTCGCTGGGCTTGGCACGGTGTGGGGTCTGAAAAAAACGCCTACATCAAAACGATAAAAGTCGGGAAGCGGCGGGTGCGGGTGGCGTTCGCGAGTTGGTATGTGGGGGGCGGGGATTGCACCTACGTCGCCTGTATTTCCGACAGAGAAACGGTGATGCGATCGCTCCGGGATGCCGATGCGGATCTGCGGATTCTTTCCATCCACAGTTGGAACGAAGAAACCCAGAAAATACTGGTCGAAACGGGGCGACAATTTATCCGCGAGTTTGAGGGCGATATCGTCTTCGGACACGGCTCCCACAAGTGGGAGGCGGTGCAAATTGTGGAGTCCCTTTCGGGAAAGCGGGGGGTGCTGTTCGAGAGTTTGGGGAATTTCATCCACCCCTATTTGAAACCCAGGCCGGAACAGGCGATCGCGCGGGTTTTGTTCGATTTAAAGACATTGCAACTGCGACAAATCCAGGTGATTCCCATCGCCTTGGACGGGGTTCATGCCTCTTTCGAGGGTGCGATCGCGCCGACTCAGTTGCCGGCGAATTTCACCTGGACAGTGGTGGATAGTGCCACCTGGCAAAGCGGTGTCGGCGAGGCAGTTCGCGGCGGATATGCGAATATTCAACAGTTGAAATATTGACCGCGATCGTACTCTTTCGCTATGCTATAGTAAAATCAGGGCGCCAGCCTTGCGCCCCGACAACGCCCCGGACTCTACACTCTTTTTCTCATCGCTATCTATTGATTTAATATGAACGAAATTCAGCCCTGGAAACAAGAAAGCGTCATCCTCAACAGCAAACTCATTATCGACAACTTCCAACACTGGATGGGGAAACCCTTACTGGAAATAACCGGAACGCCGGAAGAAATGGCGAAGGCATTATTTGAAGCCCCCCATCCCGTCTTTTGTCACGGCACGGAAGCCGACCCCATTTATAATTACGGGAACCGGAAAGCGATGGAATTGTGGGAAGTGAGTTGGGAAGAATTGACCCAAATGCCCTCCCGATATTCCGCCCCGCCGATGGATCAAGAAGAACGCTTGCAACTCCTCAAAACAGTCACAGAAAATGGATATATCAAACAAGGGAAAGGCATCCGCATTTCGCGGACGGGGCAGCGGTTTCTCATTTCCGATTTTATCGTCTGGAATCTGTTTGGCGATCGCGAAAACTATTGCGGACAAGCTGCCACATTCTCCCAATGGGAAAAAATCGATTAAATTAAAAAATATAACGGTAAAAAATTTTGTGAAATACGAACAATGTCTCCGTGTCCTCCGTGCCTCTGTGGTGAAATCTTCCAACTGTTATCCAATCCGATTGAATGATCGGAACAAAACGGGTTGGATATCAAAACCGCTTGGGAATCAATTCCCCGAGGGCGCAAGCCAGGGGTCCCAACCCGATCAAATCATCGGTCGATGATTGGGGAGGTTGAGGAGGGGATAACCGGATTTGATATGATCCGGCCAACTCAAACGGTAAAAGCTGTTGCACTTTCCGTTGACTTTTGCCCCCCACCATAGCCAGTGTCAAGTTGGCGAGGTGAATTAGCAAATGATAAAGTCCCCCTTTTTAAGGGGGATTTAGGGGGATCATCGGTCTCTCATCACAGCAACTTTTCTTTCAACTGCTGCAACTTTTCGGGGGAAAGCGTTATCTTAATATCCACCAATTGCTCCTTATCCCGGAACAACAACAGCAGACCATTCTTGCCCACCGCCATATGGGGATCGTGAATTTCCACCGTCTCGTACCGCACCTCCGGGATGGTAACTCGAACCACCACTTGCTGTTGAGATTGGGGGTAAATATAAAGCTGCTGGTGGCGGGTGTCGAGTTCCAACTTGGCGGGGGTCATGTTGCGTTCGTCGGTACTGTCCGGCTTGTACCAATAGAGCGTAATTCCCCGCATTTCCGGGTTGACGATCGCGAAGGTTTCGTCGAACTTCTGGGGTTCCCAATTTAACTGGTGGGGGTTGGCATCTTGGGGCAACAACCGCTGCTGCCAGTCCACCTTAATTCCCTTGAGATTGCCCCACCACTCCCGGATCGCCTCCAGGTTGTCGGCATTGTCCGGGTTGTTGCTACCATACTGCCAAACCGTTGTTTGATCCATGTTGACTCCCTCGCGTTTTCCCATTAACTTCTAATTTAACTTCACGGCTGCCCGATGGATTTACCGATTATTTTTCATCCCGATTACGTCGCCCCCCTCCCCCCCGGCCACCGTTTCCCGATGCAAAAGTTCGGGTTACTCTGCGAGATGTTACTCCGGGAACGAGTCATCGTGCGATCGCAACTTCACCAACCGGAACTCCCCCCCGACGAGTGGATCGAACTCGTCCACCACCCCGATTATGTCCAGGCCTACTGCGGGGGAACCCTGGACCCGAAGGCCCAGCGGCGCATCGGCCTCCCCTGGACTCCGGCGTTGGCGAACCGGACCCGCATCGCGGTGGGGGGGGCGATCTTGACGGCGAAATTGGCCCTGTCAAAGGGGTTGGCCTGCAACACGGCGGGGGGCACCCACCACGCCTTCCCGGGGTACGGGTCGGGATTTTGCATTTTCAACGATATCGCGATCGCGGCGAAGGTGGTGCGGCATCTGGGGCTGGCCGAAAAAATCCTGATCGTCGATCTCGACGTCCACCAGGGGGACGCGACGGCGGTGATTTTCCAAGACGAGCCCAACGTGTTCACCTTCGACCTGCACTGTCAGGGGAACTTCCCCGCCAGAAAACAGAGCGGCGATCGCGACGTCCCCCTGCCCGTGGGGATGGAAGACGACGAATATTTGCAAACCCTGGCCGAATATTTACCGGATTTGCTTGCGGAATTCCGCCCCGACCTGGTGATCTATGATGCAGGGGTCGATCCCCACATCGACGACCGCCTGGGAAAACTCGCCCTCACCGACTCGGGGTTGTGGCGCCGGGAAATGCAGGTGTTATCAACGTGCGTCGGCATGGGGTATCCCGTGGCCGGAATCATCGGCGGCGGCTACTGCGACGACATGGAATCCCTGGTTTACCGCCACTCTCTCCTGCACCGCGCCGCCTCGGAAGTTTACTGTCAGTACCGGCTCTGATGGTAGTAAAATGAGAGGCAGTCAACCGATGGTGTATGCAAACAAGGGTGGTGTGAGGAGTTTTTTTTCAACCGAGAGTCGGAGGCGCGGTGCGAACCCCGGTGGTTGAATGGGATCATCCCCCGGGAAATCGGCACGAGACATTTGGTCTTCCCAGCCTTCTGTATTGTTTTCGTTCCCGATTTGTCGCCCTTCTGCTGCGCGTAATTTGTTATGAGCCATTGGTTAGGAATTCTTTGTGCGATCGGCCTGAGTGCGGCCTGCGGGTTTCGGGTTTTCGTCCCGCCCCTGATTTTGAGTACGGCGGCCATCTACGGCTCATTTGAACTGCCCCCGAACCTGGCAATTTTGGGAACCGAAATGGGGTTGATAGCGACGGGGGCGGCCCTGGCGGTCGAAGCCTTCGTGTACTTCATCCCCGGCCTCGACAACACCCTCGACGTCCTGGAAACCCCGGCAGCGATCGCGATCGCCAGCCTGATGGTCGCCGCATTTCTGCCCCCGATGGACCCCCAGTGGATGTGGGCGATATCGATTATTTTGGGCGGCGTCACGGCCGGCATCATCGAGATTTTGACCGGCATCACCCGGGTCGCCTCGACGATGGCGACGGGGGGTCTGGCCAATCCCCTGCTGTCCACGATGGAGTTGTTGGCCGCGGTGATTTTATCGGTTTTGGCGATTTCCCTGCCGATTCTGGGGGGAATTGTCGCTGCGATCGTGCTAATTTTGGCCCTTCGGAAAATTGTCCGCCGTCGCTGGAAGGATTCGTGAAATGGATCGGAATTTGACGGAATTCCGGACGGCGATCGCGCCCCGGCCATCAAACTGTCAATCCCGCGACATTTGACGGGTCGGGGCGACCCACTATAATGCCGGTAAGCTAAAATAAACCGTAGGACTTCAGTTCCAGAAACTTGCCATGCAACCCGAGCCGAGTGCCGATCTTTTAACTCCCCTCAAAAATAATGTTTTGTTTGAACAGCTTCCCCCGGAAGTGCAACATTGGGCGGAAAGCTTGCCTTGGAATCAGCGGCGCTACGTCCTGTCTCTCTGCTACATTATTTGCGCCTCACCGCCGGAAAAACAGGCTGAATTTTTAGATGATTACACCGCCGACGGTCTCGTTTCCAAATTGCTCGAAGATATCGATTCTATCAATCGAATTCGGCGCTATTTCAAATGGTTCAAAATATCGACCCCCCTCACCGAAGCGGTGCTGAGAAAATATATCCGGCAATTCTACATCCACTCCGCCCAAGATGCCCGCTGCCAGCCCGACATCTATTTGGAGTCGGCTCTGAAGTTGGTTTTGAGTCCCGACGAGAAAGATCGGGTGTTCAATTACATCGTCGGATTTGAACTCATCAAACTGATCTTTAAGATGAGTTGGCTGCAACACGAGCGCCTGTCCCGCCTGCAAAAAAGTCAGGATGAATTCATCAAAAAATATATCAAACCGATCCAACACGCCCACCGCATCAACGGACTGATCGTCCCCAAAGATGAAAAAGTGTTCTTCGCCAAACGGGATTACTACGTCCAACAGCCGGACATCGGCCCCCAAAAACTTTTGGCTTTAATTATGGCGACGTTTACCAGCGATCGCATCGTCCACTGCGGCTTTTCCGTCACCCGCCACATCCACGCCCTCGAATTCGATTATGACTATATCTTTAATGCCTCCGAACCCGAGAGTATTTTTCCGTGGGAATCCGGATCTGTGCTAGGATCTGGCTGAAGTCTCGGCTGTTGACCGGCGATGAAGTCGAGCCGGGGAACCCCGGAAAAGCGGCGGGCCGACGGGCGATCGCGGCGGGGTCGAATCAAAATCCCCGACGGCGCCGAGATCTTCGATGTCCAGTCTAATGAAACCTGAGCGTGAGGGGCCGACGTGCTACTGCCAAAAGGCTTTGAAGTTGAAATGTATACCGGCACACCGGCAGGTGAGATTGTCGGCTTCTCGGATCGGATCGTCAAACATCTCGATGGCTTCGTCCGAGAGCCGGACAGTCGCAACGTGGAATATATCACGGCGCCGATTTGCAGCTACGATCGCTCCCTGTGCGCCCTGCTGCGGCCCCGCCAAAATTTGCGAAAATATTTAAAACAACTCGGAGACTACACGATCGTACCGGGGAGCACGTTATCCCTGGGGGACAGCCAGCGCTTCTACCGGTCTGACCCGAACAACCCCTACCACGCCTACATTGAGGAAACCTACGGTACGACCGTGGTGACGGCCAGCATCCACATCAATATCGGCATCGAAGACCCCGAAGAACTGATGCGGGCCGTGCGGCTGGTGCGGGTGGAGGCGCCGCTGTACTTGGCCCTGAGCGCGTCTTCGCCCTTTTTGGACGGGGAGGCGACGGGCTACCACTCCACCCGCTGGCACCTGTTCCCCAAGACTCCCCCCCACGTCCCCCTGTTCGAGAGCCACGCCCACTACATCCGCTGGACCGAGGAACAGTTGGAGGCGGGGACGATGAAAAATGTCCGCCACCTGTGGTGTTCGGTGCGGCCCAACGGCGATCGCCGTCCCTACAGCCTCAACCGTTTGGAGTTGAGAATTTGTGACCTAATCGTGAATCCGATCGCCCTGCTGGGGGTCACCGCTCTGCTGGAAGCGCGGCTGTGGCAGATGATGGAAACGCCCGGTTTAGATCCCCTTCTCCTGAGCGCCGCCCCGGAAGACCTGGTGGCCCTGACGGACGCCAACGAGGAAGCGGTTGCAGCCCGGAGCCTCGACGCCGAACTCAAACACTGGAAAGATGGCAGCAGCATCGTCGCCCGGGACTGGGTCGAGGAGCTGTACGAAGAGGTCTGGCCCGTGGCGAAACGGCTCGGGTTTAGCTGTTTCCTGTCCCCCCTGAAAAAGATTCTGCGGGAGGGGAACACGGCGCAACAGTGGTTGCGGCAGCGGGAGGCGGGGGCGGATGTCCGACAAATTCTCCGGGAGGCGATCGCACAGACGAACCGCCAAGAACGGGATCTCGAAGATAAGATTTGCCAGCTCCTGGCGGGCTGACGGGTCGGTGCAAAGAACCTATCAATATATCTTATGCTTGGTTTTCCGTTCAAAAGATAAAGAAAAACTATAAATCTACAGGCCGGCCGGGGAAATTCCGGAAACAATGGAACCGATGTGCCCGGATTGATGTCTCCCGGGTTCCGAACCAGCCCGCGATCGCGATCGACCATGCCCCAACTCGTCCTCATCCACCCCCAAATCCCCCAAAATACCGGCAACATCGCCCGCACCTGCGCCGCGACCCAGACGGAACTGCACCTAGTCGGTCCGTTGGGGTTTGAAATCAGCGATCGCTACCTGAAACGGGCCGGGCTCGACTACTGGCCCAACGTCCCCCTCAAGTACCATCCCCAACTGCGAGAGTTTCAAACCGCCCACCGGCAACGGGGGGGGCGGTGGCTCGGATTCAGCACCCGGGGAAAACACAACTACGCCCGCTTCCAGTTTCGGGACGACGACTGGCTGCTGTTCGGCAGCGAAACCGCCGGACTCCCCCCGGAGGTTCTCGACATTTGCGATGCGACGCTCTACATCCCGATGGTCGCGGGGAAAGTCCGCAGCCTCAACCTCTCGGTCAGCGCGGCAGTGGGCCTGTTCGAGGCCCGCAGACAGCTCGGGTATCTTGATGAAAATTAGGAGGTGACAAGAATTGACCATTGACCATTGACCATTGACAATGAATTAGCATTCCCCGACTCCCCACCCCCACGAGCTGGCGCTATAACTTTTTTTTATAAATACCCGGATGGGCGGGCCATCGGACAGTGATAGATTTTAGTCATCTGACAAGGGGTGATTTTTCGCGGCGTTTGAGTGGGGTGAACGGTTGACCGGTCGGGCGATCGCCCCTCGGAACCACCGGTTCGAGTCCCCGAAGGAACCCGCGACTCTCGGCGCCGTCCGGTTGCGGGCGAGTTGTGTTTTTTGAGGGATTTGGTGTAGAGTCTCATCGGGATCGAACGGTTGCCATCTGCCTTTTCCAGAGGCGATCTCAAAGCGATCGCGGGGGAGAAATCCGACAATTCTCAAAAGTCGATCTGAAGCCCTTTGTCGGCAATCTGTTCGGATAGCTTGTCGAAAAGAGAAAACCAAGGTAATCTGACGTAAGCAACATTGCTGTCAGTGATTTAGATCGCACATCAGCGTGATTTATCTCACTGATTCAAGTTCCTTGAGTGGTTCAAGGACAGTCTTAAGCGCTTCTCCATAGGAGGTCGTTCTTTGAAAGGAACAGTTCCACACAACGATCAACCTGTTGTCACGGGTCCCGTCAATACTCATATGAATGTGGAAACTTCACAACAGGTCACAGTCCCGGGCACAAGCAAGGTGAAAACCTCTGCCGCCTTCTTGGGTTTGGCGATTGCATCAGGTCTTCTGTTTCCCGAAGGGGGTAGTGCGGCCACTGAACCGACAACCCTCGATCCGACCCGAGCGACGCCGCCCATTTCCGGCGACGTCGCCGGCAGCGAAACGGAAAACTCGCTGTCGGAGAGTTCGGATTGGCAACCGTCAATTTTGAGAAACCTGACGGAATCCAACGCCGGGCCGATGTCCCGGGCGGACGAAACGCCACCCTCCGTGGCCACGGAGGGCGGGGAAACCGAGATCGAGGTTGACGAGCCGGCGAACCCGGGGACTGTTATTGTCCCGGAGCCGTCTGTGTCAAAATCTGAAGACAAATCTTTCTCCTTCGATTCCCATTCGGCGGCGAGTGATCGCACCGAAGAAGCAGAAGTCGGCGCGAGCCCCGTTCAAACGGTACCGGATTCGGAGCCGAGAGTGCCGGGGCCGTTGGTGATCGACTCCGATCTCAACCCGTCCGTTTCCGTGGTCTATCAGGTGGGTTCGGGGGACACCCTCGATCGCATCGCCCGCACCCACGGGGTGGCAGTGACCGAAATTCTCAAGGCTAACAATCTGACCGACCCGAACTTCATCAAGGTCAACCAAGAACTCAAGATTCCCAAACGCCTGAGCAATTATTTAGACCGCCAAAAAGAGGGCGCTCGGGCCGATACTCAGAAGTGGGAGGGCCTCCAACTCGACGGGGAAAAAACGGTGTCCCGCCTCCCCTCCTCGGGCGACTCCGAGAGCGATTTGGGCGGGTTCTCCGTGCGGTCTCGGTTGAGTCAGACCGTGATCCCCTCCGTGATTCCGTCCGAAATTCAGGGGAATTTGAACAAGCCCGTCGGACTCAAATTGAATTTAGCCGGCGGTTCCTTCGACACCGGCAGCGATCGCCTGGCCCAACTCGGAAAAGACTTCACCCCCATCTCTCCCGACTCTGCCAAAGATCCGCAGGCGGGCGAGTCCAAAGATTTATCCTCCCGCGAGTCCGATGCGGCCCCCCGCAAGTTGGCATCTCTTGACAATCGACCCACCACGAAGCTCTACACCGATCGCCTGAGATCCGAAATCGAGCGACTGCGGGCGGAGTACCGCGCCGAACAATTTGATCGCACCTATTCGTACCAGGCCGTCAGTCTCTCTCAAGACCCGGAAGGCGCGATCGAAGAACCCGCTCAAATCGTCGCCGCCCCATCCCCCGAACTCCCTCCCCACCGCATCAATCCCGAATTCAACCCGAACGCCTACGACCCCCGAAAAGACGCGGAGAACGGGCAGGCGAGTGCGCCGGAACCCCGGGAAGTCGCCCGCCGCCCGGAGGGCGATGAGGATCGGGATGCGGTGCTCGCCACGGCTCCCCTCGGCGCCGATGCCTACGACCCCCTGCAAAATCCGGCCCTCGGTCGTATCGTCTCCCCCCATTTGCCCCCCCTTCCCGGTCCGGATACTTACCTGCCGGGGGGATCGATGCGCTTCAACGGCTACATCTGGCCGTCCGAAGGCATTTTGACCTCGGGCTACGGCTGGCGCTGGGGGCGGATGCACCGGGGAATTGACATCGCCGGTCCCATCGGGACTCCCATCGTGGCGGCAGCCCCCGGAGTCGTCACCTACGCCGGTTGGAACAGCGGCGGTTACGGGAACCTGGTGGAGTTGGAGCACCCCGACGGCAGCCTGACCCTCTACGCCCACAACCACCGCATTCTGGTCAACAAAGGTCAAAAAGTGACCCAGGGACAGCAAATTGCGGAGATGGGGAGCACCGGGCGCAGCACCGGACCCCACCTGCACTTCGAGATTCACCCCTCCGGACAAGGGGCCGTCAACCCGATGGCGCTCTTGCCCCGAGAATAAGCCCGCAGGGCTTGTCGGGGACGGACGGGGGACTTTCTCCCGCTTCCGTTCCCCTCCCGAAATTTTTTTGCCGCGATCGCTTGCATGATTTTTTGCGATCGTGCTATATTTAAAAACTGTTGACAAACGTGGCTCTGTAGCTCAGTGGTTAGAGCAGGGGACTCATAAGCCCAAGGTCGCAGGTTCAAATCCCGCCAGAGCCATTTAACATTAAACCCTTGTTCTACAAGACTTTCAGCGTACAACCGAAGTCTTTTGTCCCGGTGGAGGGGGGATGTAGCCAAAAAATAAGGGGCGATCGCCGCCCTTCCCTACTGTTCGATCGAATCACCTGATCTGACCTGGGATAGGAGACAAGGCGATCGCGTATTCTGAACCACCATGCATGGTTTTTCCATGCATCGAGAAAAGAAATATGAGCTCAAGCCCGGGGTAGGGGCAAAAGTGTATCACCCTGTACCCGTTACCCGTATTTCGTAAGTGGCTATAGAGCTTTGAGTCAAGCGCTGTAATCATTCCAGGATAAGGAATTAAAAAAGATGCCAGGAGGCGGACTTGAACCGCCGACACGAGGATTTTCAGTCCTCTGCTCTACCGACTGAGCTATCCCGGCTTATTTCCACGATTATCTATCGTATCAACGAAGCTTCGATTTGTCAACCCCCCAGAAAAATATTTTTTGCTGGACGCTCAAACCCCGACTATCGTAGCATTTGAGAAGTCCGATCGCATCAGGAGGCCAGTCCCATCGCCCGACCCGAGAACAGATGGAACCCGACGATCGCCCTCGGCATCATTTGGCTGCTGGGGGCGATCGGCGATCGCATTTGGTTCGCCCGCGATCGCTCCGTCCCCGCCTGGGACCCCGCCGACTACCTCACCGGAAGCCTCACCTATTGGCGAGCCCTGCAGGACCCCCGATGGCTGTCCGGGGACTGGTGGACCCATCTCTGGACCCTTTCCCCCAAAGTCCCCCCCCTGACTTACCTCCTCAGCGTCCCGTTTCAAAACCTGTTCGGAACCGGCCCCGAGAGTGCCAATTTGGTACATTTACTGTTCAGTGCGATACTGCTGGGGTCAGTCTACGCGATCGCGGCCCGATTGTTCGATCGCCGGGTCGGGTTGTGGGCAGCGGGACTGTGCCTGTTGATGCCGGCCCTGTACCAATATCGCCTCGGGTATCTCCTCGACTATCCCCTCACGGCAATGGTCGCCCTCAGTTTTGGCGGTTTGACGATGTGGAAGGAGGCGGAAAAACCGCGATCGCAATGGCTTTGGGCGATCGCGTTCGGGCTGTTTTTCGGACTGGCAATATTGGTCAAACAGACGGCCCTATTTTTCCTGTTCGTCCCCCTCCTGTGGCTGACAATTGGCCTTCTCAAACGGCGGGATTGGCGGCGGCTATTTCAACTGGCGATTGGCCTATTTGTATCCGTCTTAATTTTCGGCCCCTGGGCGAAAGCCAACTGGCTGTTAATGCTGACCTCCGGAAAGCGGGCGACGGTAGATTCCGCGATCGCGGAGGGCGACCCGTCCCTCACCAGCCCCGACGCCTGGACCTATTATTTCAAACTCCTGCCCCTGCACGTTTCCTGGCCGCTATTATTGGTTCCCATCGTCGGATTTTCACTCTATTTCATTCGGAAACAATCCCTTCCCCTCCACCCGAAAAAATCCGCCCTCACCTGGTTATTTGTCTATTTAATTGGCGGCTATTTTATCTGTTCCCTCAACCCCAATAAAGACTTCCGCTACGGCTTCCCCCTGCTGCCGATCTTGTCGATATTTTTAGCTTGGGGACTGACGTTGTGGCCGAGACGGTGGGGGGCGACGGTTCGCTGGGGGACCGTCGCCGTGGCGGTGGGGTTGATGCTGCTGACGCTGTGGCCGTTCGGGGGCGTTCCGGGGCAGACGTTGCGAAGTTGGCTGAGTCCGGGAAATACCCGCCACGCCCAAATTAACATCCACTGGCCCCACCAAGAAGCGATCGCGGAAGTTTTGGCGGCCGAACCCCATTTAGAAAACAATATCGGCGTGCTTCCTTCCACTCCGAATCTCAACCAACATAATATCAATTATTACGGCGCACTGCAAGATTTTCAAATCTACGGGCGGCAGGTGGGGACGGCGGTCGAACGGGTTCCCCAGGACGCGCGATCGCTGTGTTGGTTTATTACAAAAACGGGCGCTCAGGGTTCGGTCGATCGCATCGGCGAAGCCCAAGCCATGATGGTGAGCGCGATCGTCAACGGCCCCCCTTTTCAACTGCAAAAATCCTGGCCGTTGCCCGACGGCAGCAGGTTCGACCTGTATCGCTGCACCCCCGCCCCGGTGGAAGTTTCCCCCCTTCCCGCATCGGAAATATCGCCGAAAGTCAAATTAGATGCAGTTATCCTTCCCGAAAAAACGCCCCCGGGGGTTCCCGTTCCCGTCAGCTATTATTGGTCGGGTTCAAAAGAGGAATTGGAGTCCGGTTTGGTCGTGTTGACGTGGACGGACGGCCAGGGTTCGCGATGGATACACGATCGCGCGATCGCCTCCGGACGCCTGCATTTTGGCGAGACAGAAGGGGGATTTCAAGTTGTCGAACGGATGGCGATGCTTCCCCCGCCCGATGCGGCTCCCGGAATTTATCGCCTGGAAGCCACCTATTTGAACCAGGAAACGGGGGAAAATTACGCGATCGCCTCCCCCCCCGTGACGCTGGAAATCGACCCCGCCGCGGCTCCCTCGCCCGCCCCGGAACTGGATTTAGTCACCCAACTGCGGCAACTCGCCCTCTACCTTCCCGAAGGCATCGAAGGGTTGGAATTAATCTTCGATGAAATCGGCCGTATCAACCAATACGACCCCATCCAAGATTATACAATTCAAGCCCAAAAAACCTTAGAATATCGTTTGACCCGAGAACCGGACAATTTAAACTGGGCTTACGGGTTGGCATTGTCCGCCGTTTTGCGGCAGGATGTAGAAAGTGCGATCGCGGCTTTGGAACGGGTGAAAACTCTCGATCCCGAGAATCCCTTCGCCCACGCCTATCTCGCCTTCGTCCACCTGTATAATTTCGATCCCGAGGCAGCGGAAACCGCCCTCAAACCCGCCTTAGAATTGAGTCCGAATCAACCGGAATTTTTGGTATTGCGGGGCACCGCCAACCTCCTCCGAGGTCGCATCTTCCGAGCCCGCCAAGATTTACAAGCATTAAATCGGCTATCCTTATAATCGGTAGCACAGGCATCCTGCCTGTAACCAGCTAGAAGCTTATTTTACGCGACAATGAAACGCTATCAACTGGTAATTTTTATCGCCATCATCATTATCGTCCCCCTCGGATTCGCGAGTAAATTTTATCGCGGGCCCCTGGATGACTGGTTCAACAACTCCCTCGGCGGGGTACTTTACGAAATGTTTTGGGTGTGGCTGGCAGTATTAATCTGGCCCCACCTATCCCCCATCTGGACGGCAGTTTGGGTGTTTATCATCACCTCTATTTTAGAAATCCTGCAACTGTGGAATCCCCCCATTTTGGCAATGATGCGATCGCACATCGTCGGCAGATTGCTGCTGGGCACCACATTCTCCTGGTGGGATTTTGTCTATTATATCATCGGCTGTGTCTTGGCGGCGTGGCTATTAATCCTCGCCAAAAAGAAAGTCTGGACTCACAAATCCGAGACCTAATCAAACCCTCTCTGTGTCCTCCGTGTCTCTGTGGTTAATTCTTATCGAGAACCTTGAAAATTGATCATCGCAAATTCGACCAACTGGGGAAATAAACGATAGGCTTCCGTCGCCAAACTCGTCGGCCCGACAACTACCTCAGACAGATGCCGGCGTTGTTCACCAAAACGTCAATATTGCCGTAAAATTCCAGGGCTTTTTGCACCAGATATTCCACCCGGCTGGGATTGCCCACGTCCGTCCCCATTGCCAGGGCGGAAACGCCGAGCGATCGCACTTCATTCGCCACTTTTGCCAAGCGATCGACATTTCGCGCCGTCAGTACGATATCATAGCCTTTGCGGGCAAATAACAGCGCCGTCGCCCGACCGGTTCCTTGGGATGCGCCGGTAATTAAAACGGTTTTCGTCATAATAAGTTTGATTTAAACCACAACGTTAAAAATTGCGAAACTGAAGTCAATAATCATCAACTTACAGTATAAAGAATCCCCATGAAAATTTCAACTCAATCTCCCCCTTGGGCGGTGGCAATTGTGGTTTGTGTCGGAGTTTTCGCCATCTCGACGGGTTCGATTTTTGTCCGCTTGGCGATCGACGCGGCGGGTATGCGGGGGGTGGGATTCAGTTTGGTGATCTCCGCTTCTCGATTATCTATCGCCGCCCTATTGTTGGCATCTACCTGGCGGAATATTGCTTGGCGATCGCTCCAACCGGGCGCGGTTCTCCATGGGGTGGGGGCGGGAATCTGTCTGGCTTTTCACTTCGCCACCTGGATCACTTCCCTATCTTACACCTCCATCGCCGCCTCGACAACCATCGTCACCACCAGCCCCATTTGGGTGGCGATTTTGGCGTGGTTTTGGCTGCGGGAAAAACCCTCAAAATTGACGCTTTTCGGCATCGCGATCGCCCTTTCCGGGGGCCTCATCATCGGCTTGGGGGAGGGCGCGTCGGCGGATATTTCCAGCCATCCGATTTTGGGAAATAGTTTGGCGTTGATCGGCGCCTGGGCGGTCGCATTTTATCTGATGTTGGGACGGGAAGCCCAGCAGCGGGGCTTAAAAATTGGCGGCTATGCGGCGATCGCCTATACCGTGGCGGCACTCGTTTTACTACCCCTTCCGTTTCTATTTGGGGTGGGTTATACGGGTTATCCAAATATTGTTTATGTTTACTTGATCTTGATGGCAATTCTGCCCCAACTGATCGGACATACCAGCTTCAACTGGGCTGTCAACCGCACCTCACCGACATTGGTGACACTCGCCATTTTACTCGAACCCGTCGGCGCGAGTATTTTCGCCTATTTTCTATTCGGAGAAATCCCGGCGATTCCCGTTTTATTGGGTGCGATTGTTATGATCGTCGGGGTGGCGATCGCAACCGTCGGCAAGAATAATACAGGTGACTTGTAGGGGCGAATGGCATTCGCCCTGCCCCGGCATTCGCCCTGCAACTATTCTAATTTAAAAAAAATCAACGCAAATACCTCAATAATTCCCCCACAACCCGCCGATAATCCGAAGCGGCTTCCCGGGCATTTTTGCTTCTGGCGTTGACAATTGGAACCCCTTCCAAGGGACAGCGTTCGTGGGCTTTGTAGCCGCGAATGAAGTTTTCAAAAACCGGAATTCCCGCCTCCCGGAGCGATCGCTGGGCTTCGTAAGCGTCCCCCACGCTGCGGGGATCGACTTTGGTGAGCAACACTTGATACTCGATATTTAACGGTGCGATCGCCTCCCTCACCGTCGCCATCAACGCCACCAAATCCATCGGGGCGGGTTGACTCGGGACGATCAAATAATCGGCAACCTGCACCACCGCTTCGAGAGCACTCGATTGCAAAGCGGGGGGCGTGTCCACCACAATTAATTCCACCTCTCGAACCTTTTTCAACTGTTTCAAAACCGCCGGATCGGTTTCCGAAGACAGATCGAAGGGCATCTCTCCCCGCTCAACCCACCAACTGGCAGAACCTTGGGGATCGGTATCCACCAACAGGGTTGAGAAATGAGTGGAAAGAATGGCAGCCAGATTGACGGCGGTTGTCGTTTTGCCGACTCCACCCTTTCCATTGGCGATCGCGAGAATTTTGGGCATTTGATCTGCTGGGATAACTCACAGTGAAATAACAGTATAGTTCATCGCGCGATCGGATCATAGGATCGGAGCCGAAAATCCTTCGACGAGGGCGGGATGCGATCGCGCCCCAACAAAAACCCGACTCTCACTTTATACAATACAAAATCTGCGACAATTGATTTTTTATCGTCTATAATATATCCATCGATCGGACTAGAACCGAAGGCGGGCGATCGCCCCCCGTTTCCGAGTCCGACAATCTGAGGACGAATCGGAGAACCGACAGCCATGACAACTGTACTCAGTGCCCCCACTGAAACCCCCTCGGACATCATGTCCTTGGAGGAGTTTCTCAATTTTGATGATGGAACCGATGCCCGTTATGAATTAGAAGATGGGAGACTTCTGTTTATGCCGAGTGAAAGCGATCTCAACCAACGCATTGCTTCTTTTCTGTTTGCCTATTTTATCCAACTTGGAATCCCATTTTATCGGTTGAGAATCGGGATAGAAATCGCCATGATGGGAAGTCGGGCAACGGTGCGCCTTCCCGATTTAACCGTCTTATCGGAAGAACTCGCCCAGGCGATGCAGGGCGCCAGCCGTTCTCTCGTAACCCTCGAAATGCCGCCGCCGCAGTTCGTTGTAGAAGTGGTGAGTCCGGGGCGGGAAAATGAGGATCGCGATTACCGTTACAAGCGATCGCAATACCAAGCCCGAGGCATCGATGAATATTGGATTATCGATCCGATGCAACAACAAGTTACCGTCTTTACCCTCTCAACCGGACTCTACGAAGAGGCAATTTTTAAAGGAGATAGCGCGATCGCATCTCCCCTCCTATCGCAATTCAATCAACCGTCCGCTTTGACAGCCGAAAAAATCTTTCAAGTCGGAGTCAACGAATAAAATTCAACCCTCGATGATTCCCAAAAACCTTGACTTTTTGAAGGGATTCAATTAAACTATCTTCTATGAGCGTTTCTTCCATCCGTCCCGCCCGAATCACCAACGTCCTCCCGGACTCCATCGCCGCCGAGGTGGGGTTTGAACCGGGGGATGCGATCGTGTCGATCAACGGAACCCGCCCCCGGGATCTGATCGACTACCAATTTCTCTGTGCCGATGAAATCCTGGAACTGGAAGTGATCGATGGCAAGGGAAAAACCCACCACGTCGAACTGGAAAAAGACTACGACGACGACTTGGGTTTGGAGTTTGAAACGGCACTCTTTGACGGGTTGATACAGTGCAACAACCGCTGTCCGTTTTGCTTCATCGATCAGCAACCGCCGGGAAAACGGGAGACACTCTACTTAAAAGATGACGACTACCGCCTCAGCTTTTTATACGGTTCTTATTTAACCTTAACCAATTTATCTCAAAAAGAGTGGGATCGCATCGCCCAGATGCGGCTGTCTCCCCTGTATGTCTCCGTACACGCGACGGAACCGGAAGTCAGAAATCATTTACTCAAAAATAATCGCGCCGGACAGATTTTAGACCAGTTGAAATGGTTCCGGGAAAACCGCCTGCAAATTCACGCCCAGGTTGTGGTTTGTCCGGGAATTAATGATGGCGCCCACCTGGAACGGACGATACTGGATTTGGCGGAATTTCACAAGGGAGAAATCCCCGCCGTCGCGTCGGTGGCGGTGGTTCCGGTGGGGTTAACGCGGTTCCGTCCCCCGGATGACGAGTTGGTGCCGGTGACGCCGGAAAAAGCCCGAGAAGTTATCCGTCAAGTCCAGGATTTACAAGATAAATTTCTGCACCAGTTGGGTTCAACCTGCGTCTGGCTGGCGGACGAGTGGTTTTTGATCGCCCGCCGGGAATTGCCACCGGAATCCCACTACGAAGATTATCCCCAAATTGGCAACGGCGTGGGCTCGATTCGCAAGTTTTTGCGGGAGTTTGAAACGACTTTCGAGGCGATGAAAATTGAACGGTTATCGACTCCCCGCCGTTGGACTTGGATTGTCGGAAATGCGGTGGAAGTGGCGTTCCAACCGATTATCGACAAATTGAATGAAGTGGAAGGGTTGACGGTGGAAATGGTGGCGTTGGCGAGCGATTATTGGGGGCAGGAAATCACGGTGACGGGACTGCTGACGGGAGAGGATTTGATCGCGGGATTGAAAGGGCGAGATTTGGGGGACGGAGTGTTGTTGCCCTCCCTGATGTTGAAAGCCGGGGATACCCGCTTTTTGGACGATCGCACCGTGGCGGAGGTGGCGGAGATATTGCAAACCAAAATAATCCCGGTGACGGGGGCCGAAGAATTGATCGCGATCGCCTGCGGAAATTGAGCGCTTCGCGCAGGTAATAGGGAATAGGGAATAGGGAATAGGGAATAGGGAATAGGGAATAGGGAATAGGGAATAGGGGTTCCATCCCCTTGTTAAAACCAAATTTCTCCCCTCTCCCAGAATTGGGAGAGGGGTCGGGGGTGAGGGCCAATCTCCCAGTTTTGGGAGAGGGGTCGGGGGTGAGGGCAAAAAGCCTAAGAAACGGTCGCCGGAGAGGGGATAATCACGGCCTCATCGCCCGACAAACCGAAGGCTTCGTGGACCACCTGGAGGGCTTTCACGGCATCTTTTTCATCGACCACACAACTGATTTTAATTTCCGAAGTGGCGATCATGGAGATGTTGATATTTTCCGCCGCCAAAGCCTCGAACATCCGCGCCGCGACGCCCGGACTGTCCACCATCCCGGCGCCGACAGCACTGACTTTGGCGATCGCCGGATTGACGAACAATTCCCCACATTCCCAAGTGGCGATCGCAGCTTCGAGCACCTTTTGGGCCTCCGCCGCGTCCGCCTGGGAGACGGTGAAGGCGATGTCGCGGGTGAGGATGCCGTCGATTTGCTGGCATCGCTGGGACTGGATGATCATGTCAACGCTGATATTGCTGTCGGCCAGAAGGGCGAACAGCGTGGCCGCCATCCCCGGGCGATCGGGGACGTAGCGGATGGCCAAGCGGGCCTGGTTGCGGTCGAGGGCGACGCCGCGGACGGGGGGAGAGTCCGACCGGTCCGCGGCTTCGGCGGTTTCGGGCGATCGCTGTCTGACATCGAACGCCCCACACAGGGCCTCCACAGCGCGATCGCAATCCGCCGCGTCGATAACACAACTGACTTTGACTTCAGATGTCGAAATCATTTGGATGTTGATCCCCGCCTCCGCCAGGGTGCGGAACATCTGCGACGCCACCTTCGGACGCCCGATCATCCCCGCCCCCACGATACTGACTTTGGCGATGGGGGCCTCGTAGCCGCGGACTTCCGGTTCTCCCAACTCGGGGTCGTCGTTGCGGCCGAGGGTGGGCAAAATCGCGTCGGCGACGGCGATCGCCCGGTTGTAGCAATTTTGCGTCACGGTAAACGTGATGTCGTTAATATTGGCTTCGTGGATGGACTGGATAATTAAATCCACATTCAATTTCTGGAGGGCGATGCCGCCGAACAACCGGGCCGCGATGCCGGGGCGATCGGGAATTCGCAGCATGGACACCGCCGCCTGGTCCGCGTCGAATTCCACCCCGTCCACCGGACGCACCAATTCCAACCCCTCCAGGGGTCGCGGTTCCGGTTTGGGGGAGGTGACGCGGGTGCCCGGGTCGTCGGTCCAACTCGATCGCACCACCAGGGGAATGCCGTAGTTGCGGGCAATTTCCACCGCCCGGGGGTGCAGGACTTTCGCCCCCAAACTCGCCAACTCCAGCATTTCGTCGCAGGTGATCTCATCCATCAATTTGGCTTTGGGGACGATGCGGGGGTCCGTGGTCAAAATGCCGGGGACGTCGGTGTAAATTTCGCACTGGTCAGCCCCCAGGGCCGCCGCCAGGGCCACCGCCGAGGTGTCGGAGCCCCCGCGTCCCAGGGTGGTGATTTCTAACTGTTCGCGATCGCTGATCCCCTGGAACCCCGCCACCACAATGACTTTGCCCTCGTTCAGGTGGCGTTCCATCCGTTCGGTTTGGATGTGCAAAATGCGGGCCCGGGTGTGTTCGGCTTCGGTGACGATGCCCACCTGGGCGCCGGTCATGGAAAGGGCCGGCTGTCCCAATTCCTGCAGGGCCATACTCATCAGGGCGATCGTCACCTGTTCCCCGGTCGAGAGTAGCATATCCATTTCGCGGCGGGAGGGGTTGCCGGAAATTTCCTCGGCCATTTTCACCAACCCGTCCGTCGTTTTTCCCATCGCCGAGACGACGACCACCACGGAATGATCTCGGGCTGTTTTGGCGACGCGGCGGGCCACCGTCTGAATGCGATCGACGGACCCGACAGATGTACCACCGTATTTTTGGACAATCAGCATAGCAATTTGAAACTGGGGAGAATGGACAACAAACCGGAAGCCCTGCCCCATATCGGGGAACCGGCGGGGCGACATCCCCCGTATTTTATCGGATGGAGTGGGGAATGATCCGCAGATTTCACAGATTTCACAGATTATGAGAATTTTAAAATTTAATTGGATTTGGGGATTGTAGGGGCGAATGGCATTCGCCCTCTCCCCTCCTGACGGGAAAATTATCTTTTCGTTCCGCCGCGGATTTAGAATAATGGAGGAGATCGATCATCCACTCCCCCTACTCCCTATTCCCTATTCCCTACTCCCTTATCCTGTGACACCGATGTTGGTTCCGACTGGCGATCGCACCTCTCCCGGTTCCCCCCGCAACCTGTGGATTTTTGGGGTGTTGCTGTTTGTTGTTATCGCGATTTTGATTATGATTTCTCAGGTGTATCGACCCCGACTTCTCAGCGACCCGTTTTTGCAGTTTCCCACCGAAAATTCGGTGCGGGTGGTTTGGTTTACCGAGTTTCCGGGTGTCAGACATACGGTTCATTATGGATCGGATTTGGAACGGGTGGCGATCGCTTCTACCACCCAGTTGAGTCGGACTCGGGAAGACCAAAAATCTCGGGTGGGAAATCAAACCGATGGCAATTCAGTTTACAGCAAACCCACGCCGCGATCGGTCTGGCGCCACGAGGCGGAAATTACCGGACTGACTCCGGGGGTGCGCGTTCCTTACCGGGTGAATAGTATCAAAAATAATGATATCACTGTTGGCAGCGAAGTCTTTACCCTGGCGCCGACACCGCCGCCGACAACGCCCTTAAAAATACTCCTCACCTCCGACCACCAACTCAAACCGATGACCGCCGCAAACCTGCAAAAGGTGGCGGAAACTGCGGATATCGACGCGGTTTTTATCGCCGGAGATTTGGTCGATTTTCCCGATCGCGCCTCGGAGTGGTTCGACGATAACCGGGGCGGCGCGTTCTTTCCCGGCTTGCAAGGGAAGGCGAGTTATGTATTGAAAAAAAATGGCACGAAGACGACCTATCGGGGCGGGCAGTTGATTCAAAATGCGCCGTTATTTCCCGCGATCGGAAATCACGAAATTATGGGAAGATTTTCGACCGAAAAAGATTTGAACGCCCAGTTCAACGATGCCTATCCCCGCTTCGCAGCCGAACAGCTTTATCAACAAAATGCGGAAACCATCAACCCTCAAAACAACCCGAAAATCAAAGCCGAATGGATAAAAAATAACTCCTTCAACTCCGACACTTACGACGAAATATTCAGCCTCCCCAACCGCGATAAAAATTACTATGCCGTCACATTCGGGGATGTTCGCTTAGTCGTTTTATATGCCACGAACATTTGGCGGGTTCCCCGCTTGGATGCAGACGCGAGGGGACGGTATCGGGAACGGGAAGCCGATTTTAACCGCCCGGAAAATTGGGGTTACGGACAGCATATTTTTGAACCGATTTCGGAGGGAAGCGAACAGTATCGCTGGCTGCAACAAGAATTGCAAAGCCCGGAATTTCAACAAGCAAAATATAAAGTGGTGATGTTCCACCATCCCCCTCACAGCCTCGGGGATAATATCGTTCCCGCCTACACCAATCCGGTACAAATCAAAGAAAGCGATAATTCCGGCAATCTCACCATGATTCGCTACGAATATCCCAAAAACCAAGATTATCTGATCCGGGATATCATTCCTCTTTTAGAAAATGCGGGCGTCCAACTGGTTTATTACGGACATTCCCACCTCTGGAATCGCTTCGTCGGCGGCAACGGCATCAATTTTTTAGAATCTTCCAATGTGGGAAATAGTTACGGTGCATTTCTGGGCGAAAAACGCCGTTTTGTCCCCCCCGCCTTCACCGAAACCTACACCGCATCGGGCGATCCAAACGGACTCGAACCCGTCACGCCAACCCTGTATCCGTTCCTCGGAGAAGATGGGAAACCCCAGCCCTATATCGCCAGCAACGATATCACCGTTTTCAGTATTTTAGATACCGAAAATGGAACCGTCAGCAGCTACTATTTTGACACGCGCAAACCCAAAAGTCAAGTCATAAAATTCGACGAATTCGCCCTCAAATAATCAGATGGCATTTTTCGATCCTCAATCCAAGTGGAGATCCCCCCCCGCCCCCATCCCCCCCTACCCCCCTTTGTAAGGGGGGAGATAAGGGGGAGCCATTGCCATTCAAAGTCCCCCTTTTTAAGGGGGATAATGGGGGATCTTACCCCGTCAAATACCAAACAAGGCTTTCATCCGCTTTTTGATCCAAATCAAAGGATTTTGTTCCAAATCTTCATCTCCCAAAATACCCATTTCTCTCAACATTTTCTGCCGCTGCACCAACTCCTCTTTCCGTTCCGCCAACTTCTCGGCAATTTGATCCGACAGCGACGGATAACTACTCAAAAACCGCTGGAAGACATCGCGACTCACCACAAATAAAATGGTGGTTTCTTTGGTTCGGACTGCCGCCGTCCGGGGGATTCCCATGATTAATGCCAACTCCCCGAAAAAATCGCCCGCCGTCAGGTCGCGGATGTGTTTGTTCGCCGTCTCCGCCAAAATTTCCACCGTACCTGATAAGATAATATGAAAGGCATCTCCGCGATCGCCCTCGTGGAAAATAAATTGATGGGGGGGGACGGCTTCCCGGTATCCCATCTCGATCAATCCCAACAATTCCAAATCGGTGAATCCTTGAAAATATAGGACTTTTCGCAATAGGGATTGCAAGGTCAGATTTTGATTGTCAATTTCGCCCGATTCAATTGGGGGCGGCTGGGGAGATGAATGGGGATAAAAGGTCTGTCTGAGTTGGTCGATATTTCTGATCCACAAATCCCGCTGGGCGACGGGAATGTTGATGTTATTCTGATATAATTTATTTTGGACGATATAATTTAATGAACTCTGAATCGGCAGTCTGGCTTTGGGCAAATCGATCCAAACCAACAGGTCGAAATTGACGGAGTTTTCGCCGAAATCTGTCAGCCAAACTTGGGGTTTGGGATGAGAGAGAACCCGCGACTCTTGGCGGGCGGCAGACAGCAAAACTTCCGTCACCAAAACGGGGTCGCTGCCGTAGGCGACGCGGACGGGGATGTGGATACGGCTGACGATATTTCCGTGACTCCAGTTGATAATTTTATTGTTGACCAAAATTTGATTGGGGACAATAATTGAGATACCATCATTGGTGACGATAATTGTGGAACGAATGGAAATTTTGCGGATGGTTCCTTCCAAGTTGTCCAGTTCGATATAATCTCCGACTTTGACGGGGCGTTCGAGGAGTAAAATTAGGCCGCTGACAAAGTTTTGGGCGAGCCCTTGAAATCCGAACCCCAACCCGATGCCCAAACCGCCGGCGAGGAAGCTGAAAGACCTCATATCGAGTCCCACCGCCTGGGGGATGAGCAGACAGCCGACGGTGATGGTAAAATAGCGGAAAATGGTCGCGATCGCCTCCCGGGACCCCTCGTCAAATTTCAACTTGACCAAAATTTTATCCCGGAGCAAATTGCTCAAAAAATTGGAAATGAAAACGAACGCGATAAAGGCGAAAAAGAGCGTGACAATCAGTTGCACGGAAATGGACATTTCGCCGATCCGGATCGGCTGGGTGAACGCATCCCACAAAAGCTGTATAATATTTTGAATCGCGTCCATGTTAGCAATAAAATAATTACGTTTTTTCGATCGCCAGAGATATGGTCAACCACCGCCTGAAGGCCACCGCCGCCACCACCCATTTGGGGGGCTTTTCCGATCGCCTCCCACCCGCCCTGTCCGTCAAATCCGGCGATCGCATCGAGGTCGAAACCTACACCGGATATTATCTCTATGATGGTGCCCCGGAAGGGTTCCTGACGCCAGAATTCGTGCAACTGTGCCAAACCCTGTCCCGCGATCGCATCGTCGGACCCGGGCCCCACCTCCTCACCGGGCCGATTGTCGTCGAAACCGCCCAACCCGGAGACGTTTTGGAAGTCCGCCTGGAGTCCATTTCCCCCCGCCTCGCCGTCGGCTTCAACGCCATCCGGACCGGCTGGGGCGCCCTGCCGGAGCGATTTTCCGACCCCAAACTGCGGTTTATCGACCTCGATCTTAACCGCAACGTCACCGAATTTCCCCCCGGAAGCGGCGTCGAAATCCCCCTCCGCCCCTTTTTCGGCATTTTGGGCGTGGCCACCGCAGAACGCGATCGCTCCTCCATCCCCCCCGGCATCTACGGCGGCAATATTGACAACCCGGAATTGCAACCCGGTTCCCGCATTTTCCTCCCCGTTTTCGTCCCCGGTGCCCTATTTTCCATCGGGGACGGACACGCCGCCCAGGGGGCCGGGGAGGTGAACACGACGGCGATCGAAACCTCCATGAACGGGACAATCCAACTGATTTTGCACAAAAATTGGACCCTGGACGCACCCCTAGCAGAAACGTCAACTGATATCATCACGATGGGTTTCGGCGAGACGCTGGACGAAGCCTTCGAGTCCGCTTTGAACGGGACGATCGCCCTTTTGGAGCGATCGCTCAATATCACCCCAGAAGATGCCTACGTCCTCTGTTCTTTAGCGGTCGATTTCCGCATCACCCAGGTCGTCAATAGCCCCCAAAAAGGCGTCCACGGTGCGATCGCCAAATCCATGCTTCCCGACACATTTCAACTCCTCCCCAACCGATGAATTTCGACTTATTTTCCCCCCTCCAACTCCTCATCCTCGCCGGCGCCGGACTCTTCGCGGGAATCCTCGCCGGATTTTTGGGAATTGGCGGGGGAACCGTCCTCGTGCCCCTGCTTTTAACCCTCGGCAACACCCCCATCCAATCCGTCGCCACCAGCACTTTATCGATCGTCATCACCGCCATTTCCGGCAGCGTCCAAAACTGGCGGATGGGCGTCCTCAGCCCGGATCGGGTTCTCGGCATCGGATTTCCCGCCCTCATCACCGCCCAAATCGGCGCCTATTTCGCCGACTTATTACCCGCCTTTTGGCTATTGGTCGCTTTCGGATGTTTGCTGCTGCTAAATATCTATTTGGTACAAGTCCGCAAACAAGTCACCGCCAAACGGCGACTCCGGGAAGAACAAAACGAGGATATCGCCCCCGAAACCAATTCGATGAACCCAACTTTCGCCCGCATTGTAACCGGCAGTCTCGCCGGACTCCTCGCCGGATTGTTCGGCGTCGGCGGCGGCGTGATCATGGTGCCCCTGCAAATTTTACTATTGGGAGAAACGATAAAAGTCGCGATCCAAACCAGCCTCGGCGTGATTGTCATTACCGCCATTTCCGCCTGTTTCGGGCACGCTTTGCGGGGAAACGTCCTCTGGATTCCCGGAATTCTCCTGGGTTTGGGAGGTTTGGTGGGCGCCCAAATCAGCACCCGATTTTTACCCAAACTACCCGATCGCGTCGTCAGTTTGGCATTCCGAACCTTGCTGGCGTTGCTATCAGTTTATGTGTTCTGGAGGGCGTGGGGAACCATGTAGCACGGGCATCTTGCCGGTGAGGAGGAGCGATCGTTGAAAATGCCTGATGTTGTAGCCGATTTTATTCTTGTTCTTTTAAATTAACCACAGAGGCACAGAGGACACAGAGAGATTAACTGTAAAAAGGAAATGGTGGGTTACTATAAAAGGGAGTAGGGAGTCGAGAGATTGATCATTCCCGGCGTGTTACCACGCCAGCGATCGTTGCTATATTACCCATTAATTTAAGCAATAATAGATCACGGGGAACGCACCCCACAACGAACCCAAATCTGTGTTATCTGTATAATCGGTGAATAAAATCAACTAAAATCTGCGTAATCTGCGTAATCTGTGGACTTAAAATCACTCAAATCTCAGCTATTATCAACCCCCTATTTCAGAGTAAGAAAAGAAAATAGGGAATCAAAAAATTTCCCGACTCCCTACTCCCTATTCCCTACTCCCTCTCTTCCATTGGGGGAAGCCGCGGCACATCCTGGGGGATGCGGTTGAGGGTACTCGAAACCAAAGCGTATCCCAAATAGGCCGGGAGGACGATCGCCACCAAAAACGCGAACCCCGCCAGCCAAGCGGTGGGGTCGAAACCGGAGCCGTAAGAACAGCGGTAGGGGTCGATGGGGGGAGGGGTTTCCGAGGGCAATTGAGAGTCCGTCGGGCGGCGGAACCGCACCCGGCGATCGTCGAGTTTTTCCACCATCACCCAACCCGCGATCGCCTCTTCTTTGCACAGTTGCTCGAAAATCTTCGGGTTGCGAAATAAGTCCCGCTGGGCGCGGACAATTTTATATTCCCACTCCGGGTTACTGGGGGAATGGCCGTTGGGTTGAGACGATCGCGCGGTCTTCGTCTGGGGATTTTCCGAATCGTAGCGGGTCAAAATGTCCTCCTCCTCTTCCTGTTCTCGTTCCGCTTCGGCTTGTGTGGCGCAGATCCAGCTTCCCGCCAGAACGGCTTCCAAGCCCAGGCTGCTGACCATCAAGCTGTAAATAATAACCTCGTTCATGGCATCTCAAGGTCGATGTTCGAGCCGCCGCGATCGCCCAAATAGCCCTCGATCAGGTAATCCGGGCCGAGCGATCGCAGCGTCACCCGTTCCAAGGCTAGGGCCTCAGTCATCCGGGTCAGGCCCAAATCCCCGACGGGGGAAGGTGCCGTCCGTCCACCAATAATTTTAGGGGCAATAAACGCCCAAATTTTGTGAACCGCGCCCCGGGCGATCGCTTCGGCGGCCAACCGCCCCCCGCATTCCCACAAGACCGACAAAAATTGACGCTCATAGAAATATGCCATAACTTGGGCGGGGGTGAGCGGCGAAAACTCCACCACCTCTACCCCCTGTTTCTCCAGGTGCGCCCGAAAATCCGGACGGCGTCCCGCCTCGGCAAACACCACCGTGGGGGCTTCCGAAGTGTCCCACAGCCGCGCCTCCCACGGCAAATCCAAAGTCCGACTCATCACCGCCCGCAGGGGATTCGGTTCCCCCTGGCCGTGGGTAGTTAAATGAGGATTATCCCGCCGCACCGTATTTCCCCCCACCACCACCGCATCGCAGGCGACCCGCAGGCGGTGCACTTCCCGGCGGGCGTCCGGCCCCGTCACCCAAGCGCTGTGTCCCGTATCGGTCGCGATTTTACCATCCAAGGTCATGGCGTATTTGAGGATGCCGAAGGGCTCGCGGTGCAGAATCCGGTGGATGAAAGCCTCGTTGAGTTGTCGGCAGTCCTCCTCTTCCACCCCCGCCACCACCTCGATACCCGCCCCCCGCAGCCGTTCGATGCCGCGTCCGGCCACCAGGGGATTGGGATCGACCATCCCCGCCACCACCTTGGCGACTCCCGCCTCGATCAGAGCCTCCGTACAGGGGGGGGTGCGCCCGTAATGGTTGCAGGGTTCCAGGTTGACGTAAACCGTCGCGCCCCGGGCCCGTTCTCCGGCCTCCCGGAGGGCGAAGACTTCGGCGTGGGGTTGTCCGGCGCCGGGGTGAAATCCCTCGCCGACGATTTCATCTTCATCGACAATGACACAGCCCACCAGGGGATTGGGGGCGGTTTTGCCCAGGCCGCGGCGGGCCAGGTCCAGAGAGTGCCGCATCATCCGGCGATCGCGGTCTGGGAAATCGGGAAGATTCGTTTGGGTCATCTTAATAATTAATTATTAATTGTTAATTATTAATTATTAATTATCGGGCGACGGGGTTCGAGACGGTCCAGTGGGGCCCCCGCAGGGTGGTTTGCAACTGCCAAGCGCCGACGAGGGGATTGTTCACCTTCAGGATGCCATCGTAGACCGCCAAATTGATATAGGGACTCTCCAGAACCGGCCAGTCGGCGAGGCTGCGCCGTTCCCCGTTACTTGAATTCTGGGGGGCGGTGCGGGCTGGGACGGGATGGGTTTCATCCGCCAATATAGGGCGATTCGGGCCGATCGCGACACTGCTGTAAGATCGAGATGCAACGAGTGAGGATCTATCAAAAGGTGCACATCCAGACCCAGAGCTTTGTCCGAGCCTGGCGATCGCTCGCCGACGGTCGCCCGATCCCCTTTTCCCTGTTAGCCGTCGGTGCGGCCAGTAACGCCATCTATCCCCACGTCCCCCTGGTGGCGTTTGCGGCCATGAGCGGGGTGATGTTGACCCGCCAGAGGGCGATCGCAGTTGCCGGGGCAATTTGGTTGATCAACCAGGCGATCGGCTTCGGATGGCGCGGGTATCCCCTCACGGGTGTTGCCTTCACCTGGGGGGCGCTGATGGGTGTCGGAACGCTATTGGTGGTACTGTTGGCGAGTTGGCGACCCCCCTTCAGCCAGTCCACCTGGGTCGGACATGGGCTGTGGAGCGCGATCGCCCTGGTGGGGGGGTTTCTCCTCTATCAAGGACTGATTTTATTCGCCTATTTTTTCATCAGCGATGGGCATTTTATGGAGCCGACGCTCGTTTTGCGGCTGTTCGTGAAGCCAATTATTTGGGGTGGAGCGATCGCGATCGGGTACAATTTCTGTCTCTGGCGCACCTACACCGCCACCCTGTCTAAAAAGCTGAGTTTGTACGAAGAATTACGCCAGATTTATGTGTTGGGCGATCGCCCCATCCCCTACGATCGCAACCCTCTTAAACGTCCTTATATTTCCGTGTGTCGGTCGAGTCGCTGCTATCCTTCTCGCCGATGGCAACCGATTTATGATGCCCTTCAAAAAGCAGTGGAAGAAACCGAAGCCGATGTGACAGTAATGAGTGCCGGTTGTTTGGAAGTGTGCAAACTCGGCCCGGTAGTATTCTACTCCGGCGATCGCACTTGGTACACCCGCGTCACCCCAGAAGTGGCCGGGGAAATTGTCCGAGAACACCTGATCGGCGGTAAAAAAGTCACCCGCCATCTCTATCCGCCTGTCGATGCCCAAGGTTGATATGGCGCCGCGAGTAGGGTACAGGGACGGAGGGGCGATCGAAGATTCTACTCCCTATTTTTCAAACTGACCGATCGCGCATTTTTGTGGTATGCTAGGCAGAACTATCGGTTCTGGCGGGGATCAGCCGCCAGAGGAAACGGGGAAAGTGCAGTGAGAATCTGCCGCTGTCCCGCAACTGTGAAGGAGGTTTCGCACCTCCAAGTCAGGATGCCCGCCGATGGAAAGTCCATGTTCTGCAACATCTGCGAGGTACGGATGATGGTCCATTCAGTCTGTTCAAAATCCAAATCTAAGGGGCGAGTCCTCGACGAAACTCCCGCGCCAATTTTCTACGAACCCGACGGGGGAGACTTTGAGCCTGAGAATTGAAAGACAAAACTCGGGTGCGATCCGTGACAGTGTAGCGATAGCCTATAGCAGTGTGAAATGATTCGTGAAATTTGTCGGCTCAGAGCCCCCAGAATTGGGGGTTTGGGGGCTAGATATTTTTCCAATGCTTTCACAGGGCTGTAGATAGGTTGATGGGGCGAGTATCGCACTTTTAATTAATCGCCAAAAATGCGGGTTGGTGTGATGCCAGTCTGACATTTGCTGCGGTCACAATACGGGTGACTTCCTGACGAGTCATATTGATCGGCTCGTGGGGTGATTTCGTGCTGAAAAAAAATTCAGATCAACAAAGACCAAACATGAGCAATCTCATCATCGGGACGGCGGCAAACGATACGCTTGTCGGTTCCCAGGAATCGGACACTATCAAAGGAAATCAGGGTAACGACTCGATCGCAGGCCTTGGAGGCAATGATATTCTGCACGGAGGCAGTGGAAATGACATCATTTCCGGCGACTTCGGCAATGACGTTCTCTATGGAGACTTGGGCAGTGATACCTTAACGGGCGGTGCGGGGCAAGACCGATTTGTCATCGGACGCCGGAGTGCCACCGTGACGACGGGAGGGCGTTCGGAATCCGATGCCGACACCATCGCCGACTTTACCCCCGGTGAAGATGTCATCACCCTGGAACCCGGTCTGAACTTCGGAGAACTATTCGTCAGTCAAGGCCGGGAAGAATTGGCCGACAGCACCATTATCAGTGATTTGCTCACCGGCCATTTTCTGGCAATTTTGCCCGGTATCGACGCCGACGATTTATCCTTCAGCAATTTCACCACCGCGATCGAACCGCTGGAAATCTATTCCGGATCGACCGAAGATCCCGGAAAAATTGATTCGGCTATCCCCGGATTTACGGGCTCCGACGGGGCGGGAAAAGTCACCCCCAACAATACCCTCAACCCGATTTTTGTCGGCTGGGCAACCGGAGTGGAAAATTATCAGCCCGCCCCCGGTGTCGAAGCCCGATGGCAAACCCCAGAAAACGCCCTGGGGCCGGTTACAGGCGAGTCGGTCAACATCGTCTCCCTCGGCGATCTTGACAGCGATCGAATCGATGCCGGAATACCTCCGGGTGAAATTACCTTTTCCTTCGATTCGGGAATTCGCAATGGTGCCGGAGCCGATTTTGCCGTGTTTGAAAATGGCTTCAATAACCGGGGCGGCATCTTCGGCGAACTCGCCTATGTGGACGTTTCCAGCGACGGGGTAAACTTTGCCCGATTTGAGAGTGACTTTGAACCCGGTTCCAGAAGGTGGAAATTCCACCCAGTTTTTTATTGCCAACTTTGACGTTATTAAATTAGGAGAAATTGACCGTGACGATTCAAACAGAAACCTTGGGCTATCCCCGGATCGGAAAAAAACGGGAAGTTAAAAAAGCCCTGGAAGCCTTTTGGGGCGGAAAATCCGACGAGGAAACCCTGCTGCAAATCCTGCGGGAAGTGGAAACCTCGAACTGGAAAACCCAGTTGGAAGCCGGAATCGATCGCATCGGCATCGGCGACGGCAGCCTCTACGACCTGGTGTTAGATTGGAGCGTGCGGCTGGGCATCATTCCCGATCGCTTCCGCCACTTATCCGGCATCGATCGCTACTTTGCGATGGCCCGGGGCAAAGACGGGATTCCGGCCCTGGAGATGACCAAGTGGTTCGACACCAACTATCACTACCTCGTCCCGGAACTGGACGGAACCCTGCACACCCAAGACTTCAGCGACTTTTTAGCGACCGTGGAACGCGCCCAAACCGTACTCGGCGATCGCGCCGTGCCGATCGTGTTGGGGCCGCTGACCCTGCTGCGTTTGAGTCGCGTGGATCTCGGCTTCGATGATGCCGTCGGCCAACTGCGCGATCGCTATGTCACCTTACTCGAAGAACTGAAAAACGCGGGGGTTTCCGAAGTTCAAATCCACGAACCCGCCCTGGTGTTCGGAGATGCGGAAACCTTCAAAACCGCCACCGCCTCCACCTACGCCGCCTTCGCTGCCGTGGGATTGCCCATTCACTTGGTCACTTATTTCGACGACTTGGGAACCACCTATTCCTGGGTGACGCAACTGCCGGTTTCTGCCATCAGCCTCGACTTCACCAGGGGGCGGAATTTGGATTGGCTCAAACAGCACGGTTTCCCGGCAGACAAACGCCTGGGGGTGGGAATTGTCGATGCCCGCAACATTTGGAAATTGCGGTTGGAAACGACCCTTTCCACCTTGGAAACCATTCAAAGTGTCACGTCGAATTTCAGCTTGCACCCCTCGGCATCCCTGCAATTTGTCCCCTACGATGCAGCTCTGGAAAAGGAACTGCCCGAACCCCTGCGAAATGTCCTCAGCTTTGCCGAACAAAAGCTGGATGAAGTGGCACTTTTGGCCCGTTCTCTTGCCGAGGACGACGCCCGCCACCGTCACTTGAACGATTCTCAAAAACTGTGGGCGATTTTCGAGGAATTCAACCCCATCAATTCTGGTGTGTGGGAACAATTGAATAGCCTGACAGAATCTGATTTTCAGCGATCGCCCTCCTATTCCCTGCGACTGTCCAAACAGGTGCAACTGCCCCCCCTGCCCACCACCACCATCGGCTCATTTCCCCAAACCCAGGAGGTGCGACAACTGCGGGTGAAGTACAAGCGGGGCGAGTTGAGCGAAACCGAGTACCGGGCCGCGATCGACGCCCAGATCGCCGAGTGCATCAAAATCCAGGAGGCGATCGGGCTGGATGTCCTGGTACACGGGGAATTCGAGCGCACCGACATGGTGGAATATTTCGGGCAGCAACTCGAAGGGTTCGCCTTCACCGTGCATGGCTGGGTGCAAAGTTACGGCAGCCGCTGCGTGCGTCCCCCCATCATTTACGGGGATGTCTCGCGCCCCCACCCGATGACCGTGCGGGAATACAAAGTCGCCCAATCCCTGACTGAAAAGCCGATGAAGGGGATGCTCACCGGGCCGGTGACAATCATCAACTGGTCCTTCCCCCGCGCCGATATTTCCCGGCGGGATCAGGCGTTTCAGATCGCCCTGGCGTTGCGGGAAGAAGTGGCCGATTTGGAAGCTGCGGGGGCCCAGATCGTCCAGGTGGACGAACCCGCCCTGCGGGAAGGATTGCCCCTGAAGACGGAACGCTGGAGCGAGTATCTGACCTGGGCGGTGGATGCTTTTCGCCTGTCAACGGCGATCGCCCGACCCCAAACCCAGGTTCACACCCATATGTGCTATAGCGAATTTGGCGACATTATCCGCGACATCGAGAATCTGGATGCGGACGTGATTTCCATCGAAAATAGTCGCAGCAATAACCGCACGTTAAAAGAGGTGACGGAAGCGGGCTATTCCCATCAAATTGGCAACGGAGTTTACGACGTTCATTCTCCCATAGTTCCCCCGACTGAGCAGGTGGTGCAACAGTTGAAATCTGGCATCGCCAACCTCCCCACGGAGCAAATTTGGGTGAATCCCGATTGCGGGTTGAAAACTCGCCACTGGGAAGAAGTGATTCCGGCTTTGAAAAATATGGTGGAAGCGACCCGAATTCTCCGCCAAGAATTGTCATCTGAGACGGATTCACCGTCTCAAGATTCCTAATTTCATCGTCCGCAACTGGGGCAGGATTCCCGTGGGAACTGCCCCACCCGTCGAGACTCGAAAGCAGATCGAAAAGAAATTAAAATGACAATATCTGAATTCCGAGAAAACTGGCGACAAGCCTTCGTGGAAACCAATCTTTTGATCATCGGTTATAACGCCTGGGTCGGCTATCTAGCTGGAGAGCAGGGAGCCGTAGTGTGCAGCCTCAACCATCCCCGTTTGGGAATGACGGGGGAAACGTTTCGGGCGAATTATGTGCCGCGATCGCGCATGGCACCTTTTTTGAATGCTTGGCTGGTCGTCCCCGACACGGCGATCCTCCAGCACCACCACATCAATTCTCACATTTTGCAGGCGATCGATGTTTACAATCCCGAAACCGACGCGATTTTGCTGTTAGAATCCGGGCAGATGGTGACGTTTCTCTACCTGCGAAATCTGCCGATCGCGCCCCCAAAAGGCTACGAGATGGTCTGCAAGTGCTGGGAGGAATTTTATATCTCAGATGCCGACCTCTCCCAGATGAAAATTTTTCAAATTGACCTGATCTGCTAAGGAGTGATACAATCATGGAAAAAGCCACTTTATTTGTCTGTTCCCTCTGCCGATTTTCTGAGACTGAAAACAGCCGGGACGGTTTGTCCGGCGGACAGCATTTAATCGATCGCCTGGAAGGGGAATTGGAGGCAAAAAACTTGTCCGATGCCATTCACCTGCAACCCGTGCGGTGCATGGCGGCTTGCGGCCGTTCCTGCAATACAACCCTGGCGGCACCGGGTAAGCTGACATTCATATTCAGCAACCTTTCCCCCACCGACTCGGCGGCGGAATTGTCGGAGTTTTGTCAGCAATATGTTGCCCGTCCGGATGGAAAAGTCCCCCAGGTCGAACGCGCTTCCAGCATTCGTCAAGCCACGGCGTTTATTCTCCCTCCATTGCCGAGGAATTAAATGAACGTGAGTTCGACGAGAACAGTATGGTGCGATCGGTGCGCGATGGCGCGAAGGGCATCGGCAAAGCCGATCGCACGAAGGGCGGTAGCCGGGGCAATCACCTCCTCGCCCCGTCCGGCCACCAGGGGATTGGGGGCGGTTTTGCCCAGGCCGCGGCGGGCTAGGTCCAGAGAGTGTCGCATCATCCGGCGATCGCGGTCTGGGGGTTCGGAGGGGTTCGGTACGTTCATCCCAATAATTAACAATTAACAATTAATACAGTAATTTTCAAGTCAATGAGGTACACTTTCTAATTCAAAGTCCCCGTACAAATTTCTCGCGTTGCCACAATGGCTCCCCCCTTACTCCCCCCTTACAAATCGGTATTCCAGCCCCGATCATCAATTTTCGTCCGGTCCAGTCCCTTTTTCAACTTCGCCAGGGTGGGATAGTCTTCGAGTTGGGCAACATCGGTAATCCAGGCGGTTTTGACGCCGTGGGCGACCAGGGCTTGGTAATCTTCGTATTTGTCGGAAACGGGGGTTTGCAATTCGACGCGATCGCCCAAGGGGCGGGCGACGAGCCAGATATTTTCGATTTTCCAAATGTACCAGTCCCCGTGGCGTTCGGGGGGGCGCGAGGGGGGGGGCGGCGGGGAGGGCCAGCCAAGCGTGTTTTTCGTTCATCCTCGCCGCGACTTCCGGATCTCCCCTACACTGACAACCGGAGCTGGGTGTATTCGGACTCCGCCGCCGCAGAACTCGCCGCCGCTTCCCCGTCCGCCGTTCGTCGCCCCGGACACTGCCCTTCCCACTGCAACCACTGTTGGAATACCCCCTCCCGGCCGTCATCGGGGGTAACGAGATGGTAAACGCGATATCGCTTTTTCCGGTAACTTTCCAAGCGATCGCACTTCAACCCATAGCCAATTTGATCCAGAAATCGCCGCAAAACCATAATCGGCGTCGATCGCGCCGCCAACCCGATCCCCGTAATCGACTTGATCCCGGCGCGATCGCTCAATGCCATCGTCGCCATCTTCTGTAGATCGGGATCAATATTTTTCAACTCCCGACGTTCATCCCGCAACAAAACCGGAATCCCCAATAACTCCATCGTTCCCACGATCGCCCCCAACTGCGATCGGTTAAAATCCGGGCTAAACAGACCCCCCCCGCCCCGATCCAACAACTGGCGGGCGATCGCGGCATCCCGACCCGCCAAAAACGGGCGCCCGACCGTGAGAAAATAGTGCAGTCGCAACTGGTCGTACCAGCCGCGATCGTCTTTCATCACCAGATCCGCCGTCACCGAAACGCCGTAACGCAACTGTAGCTCAAATTTTCGCAATTCCCGCCGTTCACCCGGGGTTTTCAGCATCTGTTTTTGCAAAAGCTGGTATTCGCGATCGCCGATCTCCCGGGCCAATGCGATCGCCCAACAGTCCTTCCGATAGTTGCGATCGCGCACCGCCGCAATCAGTTCCCCCAAACTCGGTTTCGCCGCCCCCTGCAAGTCCCCTTCCTCCCCGGTGGGAGACACCGCCGCCAATCGGTGGCCCTCCGCAGCCAATCCCGCCAACACCGACTCCCGGTAGCGGATCATCCCCGCATTGAACCGCACCGCCATTTTCCCCCAACACAGCAGGGACTCGGCCTGAAACCCCACTTCCAAATCGTCCAAACCCTCGAAATCCGACTGCTGCAACAAACGCACATTCAACCGCGTCAGGCGATTTCCACAAGTCAACAGGGAGGCGACGGACAGCGCCCCATTCCCCACCTGATTAAACCCGTGGGAAGCCACCCACAGATAACGGGGCAGATTCTCCCGCACCCGCCCCAAGGCCTGACGGACGGAGTTTTCCGCCTGGATGCCCTGGGCGATGCCCCAAACTGAGGTAAAATGTCCCCGCAAATCGATACTGACCCCCGTTTCGATGCAAGGGGAAGCCAAAACGATATCGTAATCTCCCAAAACCTCCTCTGGGCGATCCATGCAACCCCGGGCGGGATGGGTGGAGTCGGCCAAAGATTCCGAGTCGATACGGAGAATTTTGCGATCGGGAAATTGGGCGTTCAGATAGGTTTCCAGGGTGCGAGTCCCCCACTGACTCGCCAACTTTTGGGCGGACAGGCAGACGAACGGACGCCCCCCGGCGGCGATGTGGCGTTCCAAATCCTTGACCAGTTGTTTAGGGGTGTGACCTTCGTAGTGACGGACCGTCCAGGCGTCCTCTGCTTCGGGCTTCCAGTGGTTTTCGACAATAAACGGTGTCAGGGGAACCCCCGATAATGCTTTGATATAGTCGATCGCGGTATCGCTGAGATCGGCGTCGGCGACCACCACCCGGCCGGTTCCTCCCAGTACATTTTGGATCAGGGTTTTGAGCGATCGCAGGATCGCCACCCGCGATTTCTGGCAGGTTTCGGAGTTCAACCCGTGCCAAAACACCTGTTCCACTTCGTCGAAAATAACCAAACCGTCGGACCAGCGATCGGGGTCGAAGCGGACCGCCGATCCGGGGTGCAGGGAGTCGATGCACAACCCATATCCCTCGCCGGGAGAAATCACCGTTCCGACATCTGATTTCATGTAAGTTAAACCGAACCGCCGACACAGGGACTCCACCAACCGGACGCGGTGGCCCACCACCAGCACCCGTTGAGAGCGATCGCGGGCCCGTCTGACGATCGCCTCCAAGAAACGGGTTTTTCCCGTCCCCTTGGGGGATTTGATGCCCACCAACTGGGCGGTTTCGGGAATCGTCAGGTCATCGGGGAGATAGCGGCTTTCGATGTGGATATCGGCGGGGTGGGTCAGGCGGGAATAGGACATCGCCCGCCAGTTTGACCAGGGGAGGGCGCTTTGGTAGGCTTGTTCTAAAGCCGATACCCCGCAGTTGGCGATCAGGTCGTCCACCCCTTTGCCCAAACTGGGATTCCAGGTGGCTACCTTGACCGCACATCCGGCCCGGTTCAGGAGGGAGCCCATCTGAGCGATCGCCCCATCGACGGCTTTGACGGTGGCGGGTTTGGTATCGCGATCGAAGATAATGCACATTTCCCGTCCGGGAACCGCCAATTTCTGCAATTCGGGAATTAAACGGGATTTGCCCGTCCGGTTGCCCCAGCCATCCCGGGGGGTGCGATAACCGCCGTGGATGCCGGCCAGGGCGATGGCGGCGTATCCGGCACTCAGCAGGGCTCCGGCCTTTTTCGCCCCTTCCGTGACGCACAGGGGGACTTCGGGATGGTTGACAACCCACTCCCAGAACCCCAAATCCGGGCGATCGCTTTGAATGTCTTCCGGGGAAAGACTCAACCCGTGGCGGCCCGCGATCGCCCTCCAGATGTCCTCAGATACCCGCAGGGCGAAGATTCCCGTGGGGGTTTGGGGGGGATGTTCGTATTTGATCGGTTTGTTGCGATCGCGGCTGATGCGGGGGTCAGCGGGTTTAAAACAGCCCCAGAGATCCTCGTGTCCGGTCAAAACATTCACCCCGGAACACCACCAACCCCCCTGATTGACGTGGCTGTAGCGGTTGAGGATGCGATCGCACACCCGGCCGTCATTGCGGCGGGGGAGGCTATCGGCGTACAGCAGATAATCCAGGGGGCGATCGCCCTCCAGGGGAATGACGTTGAGTCGGGTGAGCTGTTCGTCAACGCAGCTCGCGTTCCATTCGATCAAGTGATTCACGGCGTCTCCATCAACACGGGGTTTACCAAGATAACGCCAGATGTGCCGTTTGTGCGAACCAATTTTGCACCCGCCCCCCAGATGTGGGGTCGCCTCCCCCGAAAAATTGCGCTGGGGAGGCGGAGGAGGCGGAGGGAGAGGGGGAGGAAAGAAAGCGATTTTTCCGATCAAATCTGAAACACTCTCGCTTGTCAATTATTAATTGTTAATTGTTAATTTCGTCGTGTGCACCTCTTCCCAGTGCAGGCGGTAGAGTTGCAAAGGTTCATCTTTTCCCTTCACCCGGACGGGGGGCAGTTTTTCCAGGGGCAAACTGCGATCGCTCAATCGGTCGTAGGTACTTTGAGAAATCATAATTTCTTCGGCTTTGGCGGCGCTGCAAATGCGGCTGGCGACATTCATGGTGTCGCCGATGTGGGCGTATTGAATCAGGGTGTCGGAACCGATATTTCCCGCCGCCACCTGTCCGGTATTCAAGCCGATGTGAATTTGCAGCGGTTCCGAATACTCCATCATCCAGCGTTGGTTCATGCGGCGGACAGCCCACTGCATATCGATGGCGGCGCGGACGGCGCGATCGACGTCATCATTGCGGGCGTAGGGGGCCCCCCAAACGGCCACCAACGCATCTCCGATATATTTTTCCAAGGTTCCTTCGTAGGGAAAAACAATGTCTTCCACCATGACTCTAAAATATTCGTTGAGCATGGAAATCACCTGGCGGGGTTCCATGCGGGAAGACATCTGGGTGAAGCGGGTGATGTCGGAAAATAGGGCCGTCACTTCCGCCTCGATAATTTCCAGCCGCCCGACTTCCCGCAGTTTCCGGCTGACGGCGGGGGCGAAAAATCGCTCCAGCTTGTCCCGCATCACCGCTTCTTCTTGCATTTTGTGGCGCAGTTCCGCATTGTCGATCGCGATGGCGGCCTGGGCTGCCAACGTACTCAAAAACTCGACATCTTCATTAGAATAAACGTCGGACATTGACAAGTTATCTACGTACAAAACCCCGATCACTTTTTCCCGGGGTTTGAGGGGAACGCAAATCGAGGCGTGGATGGCTTGGCAGAGGATGGACTCGGAATCCTGGAACCGCTCATCGACGTGGGCATCGGAAGTGAGGATGGCGTCGCCCGATTTGAACACGGTGTTGGTAATTCGCTTGCTGTAAAAATGTTCGTCGGCTAAAACGTCCGAGCGATAGCGAACGGCCTTTTGTTCGAGGGTGTCATCCTGGGGATTGACCAATAAAATTGCGGCGCGATCGACGCGCATAATTTTAAACAGCAAATCCAGAATTTTATCGAGGAGTTTGTCGGTCGTTTCCGGGGAGGACAATTGTTTGCTGACATCCAGCAGAATTTTCAGCTTGTCCACCGCCCGCAGGTGGATGTCTTCCTGGCGGAGGTTGAGGACGGAGTGGTTCCCCCGATCCGGTTCGAGCAACTCCTGCATTTCGACGATTTCGGACTGGGGAGAAAACTGGGTGACGACGGCCGCGGGAGAATGCTTTGCCGCCGAGATATTGCTGGAGGTGTTGGAAGAAACCGTAAATTTAAACACCACCCTCCCGCAACGGATCATGTCCCCATCCTGCAACTCAGAACGGTGGATTTGCACGTCGTTGACAAAGGTGTGGTTGCTGCTGTTGCGATCGGTCAGAATTGCCCCGTTTCCTGTCACTTCGATCGTGGCGTGTTTGCGCGACAAACTCACGTCGGTGATACAGATACTATTATCCCGACTGCGCCCGATGGTATTTACACCGCGCTTCAATTCATAGGTGATGGGATGGGATTGATCGGGATCGTGGATTAAATATGGCACGTTCTCATGCAGTTTGCCGAAAATCAGTGAATCTCAAGTCTTCCGCTTTTTGGAGTCAACTCGGCGAGACGGTTTTGGGGACTGTTGCCGAAGAATGAAAGGACTCGGGCATCGATCGCCAGAGCGGGTTTTTAAGGTGGGTTTGGGCGGGCGGAAACCTCAAAAGTGATGTCAAGAATTCCCATACCTTCAGTGCCGACAGAACGTCACCCCTAAGATAGCACGGCACAGTTTTTCTGGACTCGGGGGCAGGAGCGGGGGAGCCAATGGTCAATTGTCAATTATCCCCACACCCTGATTTATGACACAATGGGGGGTCGGGTCTTTTTTTCGTCTTTCCCTATGTACCTGAAAACGCTACATCTCCGGCAGTTTCGCAACTACGAAGCTCAAGACGTGGCGTTCGATGCTCCCAAGACCATTTTAGTCGGCGACAACGCCCAAGGAAAATCGAATCTGCTCGAAGCGGTGGAATTGCTCTCCACCCTCCGCTCTCACCGGGTGAGCCGCGATCGCGACCTGATTTCGGACGATGGCGCGATCGCCCAGGTGACGGCGATCCTGGCCCGAGACAGCGGACAGTTTGACCTCTCCCTCACCCTGCGGAGCCGGGGTCGCCGGACGGTGGCCCTCAACGGCCAAACCCTGAGACGGCAACTGGACTTCCTCAGCATCCTCAACGTGGTGCAGTTTTCGAGCCTCGATCTGGAATTGGTGCGCGGCGGACCCCAGGAGCGCCGAAATTGGCTCGATCGCCTCCTGATCCAGCTCGAACCCGTCTACGCTTACATCCTCCAGCAGTACCATCAGGTGTTGAAGCAGCGGAACGCCCTGTTGAAGCGGGGACGGGGCGGGGAAAGGCCCCCGGAAGAGTTGGCGGTTTGGGACGCTCAACTGGCGGTGACGGGCTCCCGGGTGGTGCGGCGGCGCGATCGCGTCTTGGAACGGCTCGTCCCCCTGGCTCGGAAGTGGCACCACGCCATCAGCGGCAGCACGGAAACCCTGGATATTACTTATTGTCCCAATATTTGCTCCCGGGATATTCCGGACCCTGAATTTTCCCGCTGGCAACCCGAACGGGTGCGGCAGGAGTTTCTGAAAAAAATCGCCGATCGCGCGATCGCCGAACGGCACCAGGGGATCACCCTTGTCGGCCCCCACCGGGACGATGTGGCGTTTACCATCAACAAAACCCCGGCCCGCCAATACGGCTCGGCGGGCCAGCAGCGGACGTTGGTTTTGGCCCTCAAGTTGGCGGAACTGGAACTCATCGAAGCCGTCGTCGGCGAACCCCCGCTGTTGCTGTTGGATGACGTTTTGGCCGAACTGGACCCCAACCGCCAAAACCAACTCCTCGAAGCCATCCAAGAACGATTTCAAACCCTGATCACCACCACCCACCTGGGCTCTTTCGATCCCCAGTGGTTGCAACACAGTCAAATCCTCAGCGTCAAAGCTGGAAAAATAAAACAATTAACAATTAACAATTGAAGGTCCCGATTCGCTTTTTAAGGGGTCGGGAAGAACTGACCATTAATAACGATCAATTGTCGGTTGCCAATTCCCAATTGCCCATCGCAAATTATTAATGATTAATGATTAATTAATTCCCGGGCATAAATGCCGGGGGCGTAGGCTTCGACGACTTTGCCGGTGTTGGAGCAAGTCACCATGAGATAATCGCAGGTGTGACATTGGGTGTGAATGAGTCGATTGTCGTAACACCGTTCGGCATGAGAACCGCAGTTGGGGCAGCGAATGATTTGTTTGGTAGACATTTTAAATTCTTTTTTTTAACGATGTTAATTCGGGGCAATTTACCCCCACCCGGGCTGTCGCAACAACTTAATGTTTGGCAACATGATCGGGGGAAATGTCACCGATAGTGGTTGTCAAGAATAGGATCTCTATTTTGAGCGTTCCCACCCCAACAATTATGTCAGGATTTGATGGGAGTTGCAATCTCTCCCGGGGGGTAAGGCGTTGATCCCCGGGGTGAAAGCGCAGCGATCCGGTGATTTCAGATCGGTAAAAAGCCTTTTGTAAGGGAATTTCAGCCCCAATTGTAAAGTTTTATTGGCATCTTTCTTGCCCGGACTGGCTCCGAATTTTAATAAAGATTTAACGATTTGAATCTTCTCGGAGATAGAGATTTCCCATTCTCTAACGGGCAACCGGGGACGGTTGCCCCCACATCCTACACGGAGTGAGTGGCGCTAACGGCGGAGACGAGGCGATCGAGGGCTTGCTGCATCTGGGTTTTGACCTGTCGGTAACAGGACTCGACGTAATCGCGATCGCGGGCGGCGTCGCGGCCGTAGCGGTCGAACCGGATGGGGGGACAGACGCGGGTGCGGATGGGCGCCGGCAGGGGAAAATTGGGCAGGGGGCCGAGGCTCAGTCCCCAAGGCAGCCCCAAATAAATGGGGAACACTTCGGGATCGAGGTCGAGCAACCAGGGCATCCCCCGCTCGTGCAACCATTTCGCCTGTTCGTAACAGTCGGTGAGGACGATGAGGGTGTCGTGGGCACCGCAGGAAATCACCGGGACGATGGGGGAGCCGGTCCGCAGGGCGAGTTTGATGAATCCCCGCCGCCCCGCAAAGCAAATCTGATTCCTCATCACGTGGGGGCGGAAAACGTCCTCGCCGCCGCCGGGGTACACCAGAACCGGGAAATCCCGCTCCAAGGCCGCGATCGCGATCCGGGGGTGGGCTTGAATGGCTCCGCACTTGACCGCCGGGTGGGCAACGGAAGACGAGATTTTCCAAATGGTGGGGTGCATCAGGCCGTAGATGGGGCGATCGCTGCCGTAGCGGCGCACCCAGTCGTACATACACATATGGGTATCCGGCGCGGCTAACCCGCCATTGTGGGAGCCGACGATCAACATCCGCCCGGAGTCGGGGACGTTCTCCCACCCGTCCGTTTGGACGTGAAAGTAATTGTCGTAAAACCACCCCAGGACGGGCTGGAGGGAACGGATAAATTCTGGATCTCGCCCGTCCAAAGACCAGCCATCTAAATCTGTGGTGTCGGGTGAGGTGCGATCGGGGTCAATTAACGAATTCAACGCTGTCGGCTCCCGGACTCAAATCGGACCTTTGCCAAGATACTCCGATTTTCTCATTCTGACAACTGTTGAGAAGGGGTCGATAACAGAGTTAAGGTATATGAATTAAGTCCGCAGATTTCGCAGATGACGCAGATTTCTGATTTTTTATGTGGGTCGCAGGTGATGGGGCTTTTGTGAATTATGG
>NZ_JAYFER010000537.1:0-1049 GCF_055795065.1 Lyngbya sp. CCY1209 | reverse complement strand
GCGGGAACCGACAATCAACTCTTTGGCGGCAAAGACGATGATATTTTGATCGGCGGTCGTCGGAGTATAATGTTTGGAGACTTCGGCGACGACCAACTCTTCCCCGGAACGGACGGAGAGAATACCCTGACGGGGGGTCAGGGTTCCGATCAATTTTGGATGGTTAATTATGGTAAGATCACCGATTTTGAAGTCGGGATTGATGTTATTATCGTTCCCGATCCGTCCCTCTCGTTCGAGGGTCTGACCCTCACTCAGGTTGAGACGGATACTGTCGTCAGCGTAGATGGTTCACCCCTGGTAACGCTTTTGAACGTTTCGAGCGATCGCATCACCGCCGAAAGTTTTGTCTTCGGTATGCAGAACATCACGAGCATTTCTGAAGAATTTCAATACAATAGCGAGAGCTTTGCTGTACAAACCCAGAACTTCGATTCAATTGTCTCTGGCTTTCCCAATAACATCTCCAACACCGAGAATCAACCCGAACCGGTAGTTGTCGAAACTGCCGATGAGAAATCGGAAACTCCCGTTGTCGTCGATACTCCCAATCAGGAATCGGAAACTCCCGTTGTCGCCGATACTCCCAATCAGGAATCCGAACCGGTAGTTGACGAAACTGCCGATGATGAATCCCAGCCGGTTGTCGCCGATACTCCCGATGAGGAATCGGAAACTCCCGTTGTCGCCGATACTCCTGATGAGGAATCGGAAACTCCCGTTGTCGCCGATACTTCTGATGAGGAATCCGAACCGGTAGTTGACGAAACTGCCGATGAGGAAACGGAAACTCCCGTTGTCGTCGATACTTCCGATGAGGAAACGGAAACTCCGGTTGTCGCCGATACTCCCGATGAGGAATCCGAACCGGTAGTTGACGAAACTGCCGATGAGGAATCGGAAACTCCCGTTGTCGCCGATACTCCCGATGAGGAATCCGAACCGGTAGTTGACGAAACTGCCGATGAGGAAACGGAAACTCCCGTTGTCGCCGATACTCCCGATGAGGAAACGGAAACTCCCGTTGTCGACGATACTCCCGATGAGGA